>NZ_BAOS01000014.1 GCF_002443295.1 Candidatus Scalindua japonica
GGGCGCAGTTGTGGAGTTGGCCTGAACCCCGCACACGTTGATGACAACACAAACTGCCTGCTGTGTGGACAGTGCGTAAAGTCATGCGAACATAATAACCCCGACGCTGAAGGACGTCCTAATCCGGGCTTGTTTGTACGACCATGGTTCAAGGATATTTTTGCACTCAGGCCAATGTCTGCCGCACAGACAGCATTCTGTCTTGTTGTGTCAGGGTTTGTAGTTTACGAAGTATTTACCGAATGGAAAGTTACAAAGGAGCTACTGATCTGGATGCCTGAAAATACAAATATGTTGCTGAGTACAGAGAACACCTGGTCACATGGACTGATCAAATCATTGACACTTTTTATAGTCCTGCCGATACTGGTCTGGCTCCTTCCATACGGCCTGTTCAGGTTGGCAGGAGGAAAACTGTCTATAGCAAAATATCTCTGCATTTTCGGTACAGCATTCATCCCGATCATGGCTGCAGCACACACAGTTAAAGCACTACTCAAAACAACATCACGTATCCCCTACTGGGAAAACGCCTTCACTGACCCGATTGGCATAGAGTCTGCGAGAGGCATCATTAACAAATCCATCCAACT
Organism: Candidatus Scalindua japonica; assembly: GCF_002443295.1. NCBI lineage: Bacteria > Pseudomonadati > Planctomycetota > Candidatus Brocadiia > Candidatus Brocadiales > Candidatus Scalinduaceae > Candidatus Scalindua > Candidatus Scalindua japonica. The sequence goes on from NZ_BAOS01000014.1 coordinate 594, forward strand.
GGCGCCATTACCTGTCTGGCGCGATCCTGTTATAACTGCGCTGTCTCTGGTTTTAATATGCGGTGGTATTGCGGTCAGTGCTGTTGTCATTAGGAAACTTACCGTAACCCATGTTAGTCAATCCTGGAGTCGTGCATGGACACTCTATCTCATTCCAGGCATCTATGGCGGTGCTTTTGCCGTTATGATCATCATATGGCGTCTTTTCTGATTTCTTAAACAATCCAACATCAAACAGATCTCAGCTGCTGAGAGAAGCAGGAAATAAAGGAGTAAAATCTTATTTATTTTAATTACAAATATTCGGAAGCATCCGGTTAGGTTTTTGCAAATACCACTTTTGTCATACCCGAATTCTTTTTCGGTTATCCAGGTAACTCGTTTAATCTGGATTCCCGTTTAAAGCATACCTGCCCGAATATGTATCCGTCCCCCCCCAGAATGACATTGTCGGGCTGGCGAACAGTGGAGCCGGGTGGGCAGGAATGACAGTTTTGGAGCATTAGTGTGTAATATGCAAAAACTTAACCTGACGTTACTGAGTAAATCTAAAATCTATCCAGAAATTCTTTACTTTTCTTGATAGATTCAACGGGATTCTGCATCGTTTTGGAATTGATAACGTAGAATCCATAATATCCTGTGGAGTCAAGTGAAGAGGCGAACTCTTCTACCGGTATAATGCCGTCTCCAATGGGCACCTCGATCTGTCGACCTTCTTCCGTTTGTCTGGTGTCCCATAGATTTGTATGGACTATATATTCGTGTAATTCATATACACCCTTTATCGGGTCCAGATTGTTTGTCATTAAAGAGGCCGGATCATATATTACTTTTACCCCATCAGTGTGCAGGGACTTCAGAAAGTCTTTCAGTGTTGAATAATTAACATATGAAGCTTTGACAGCAAGTCTGCATCCGTAATTTTCAGCATGCTGTCCAATCTCACTGAGGGCGGTATTTAGGGCATGCCAGTGTGTAGTGCCTTGATCTGTTGGTATGCTGCCTATCTGTACGGTTATAATAGCGGTTTGTAAATCCAGTGCAAGATTAATAATCTCTTTTGTCCTCTGGATAATATAATCAAATTCATTGTGATTGGTAAAGCCAGCACCGAGTTCTCCTCTCAGAGCGCAGATACATAATCTGTTCATATCTAAAATACGTTTCAACTCACGCCTGCCTGTCTGAGATATGTTCTCAGGCGCTATCTCTCTCTGTGTAGCATCGATTTGAATGCCTTTAAAACCAAGGGTAGAAGCAACGTTGATACCATCCTTAATCCTTAAACGAAAAGATTCCAACACAATACCGGTTCTTTGTTTTATCATATTATAAAAGAGCTCAGCCGTAACATAGTTTAAAGTGCTTAAGCGAATTCTTTGAGTTCTCTCTAAAGGATATGCAGGAAATAAGCCAGGATTTAGATTTATAGTAATAATTTCGGGTTTCGCTTCATGCCTCATTAGGAACAAGAACAATCTTACCAAACTGTTTTCTCTCCAACATCTTTGTTTGAGCGGCAACCGCATCTTTAAGAGGAAAAACAGAATCTAAGACCGATTTCAATCTGCCTGATTCAATAAGTTCCATAACTTTCATCAATTCGCCTCTGCTCCCCATATAACAGCCTGAAACCGAGAGCTGTTTAGCAAATAAAAATCTTAGATCAAAATTTACTGTTGGTCCGCTTGTGGCACCGCAGGTAACAATTCTACCGCCCCGCTTAAGACATAACATACTCTTTTCCCATGTTTCCGGACCAATATGTTCAAAAATCAGGTCAACCCCTCTTCCACCCGTAATCTCATTAACTTTTTCTGCAAAGTCCTCCCTGGAATAATTTATTACATGGTCGGCACCAAGCTCTCTTGCTTTCTCCATTTTTCCATCACTACCAACTGTTGTAATAACATCCGCTCCACTGAGCCTTGCTATCTGTATGGCAGCACTACCTATACCGCTACCTGCAGCATGAATAAGAACCGCTTCTCCTGTTGTCAAATCTCCACGCGTCTTCAACATATTCCACGCTGTCAAGAATACCAGTGGCACTGCAGCCCATTCATTAAAAGACAACTTATCCGTTACAGGAATAATGTTTACCGCCGGGGTTTTTGCATATTCTGCATAGCCGCCATTTACCTGAAAACCCATAATCCTGAATTCATGGCAGAGACTATCATGAGAATTAAGACAGTATTCACACTTACCACAATTTATACCAGGTGCGACAAGAACACGCTGCCCAATATTTAAGCCTTCAACCGCACTACCAATTCCTGCTATTTCTCCGGCAATTTCGCAACCGAGTATATGTGGCAGCGGTATCGTGATACCCGGCAATCCCTGCCTTACCCAGATATCCAGGTGATTTAATCCACATGCCTTTACTTTAACCAGGACTTCTGAAGAAGAAACCTCTGGTTCCTCAATTTCGGTGTATATTAATTTATCAACGCCACCATGTTCTTTAAAAAGAGTTGCCTTCATTACTCAACTTTCTCAAATGCATCTTTGCCGGCGCCACATGCAGGACATACCCAATCATCCGGCAGGTCTTCAAATGGAGTACCTGGTGCTATATCGTTAACACTGTCTCCTTTTTCCGGGTCATATATATAACCGCAAACTGTACATTCCCATTTTGTCATTTTAATTACCTCCTAGATTATATAATGCCCGTTTCCCAAACGGGCTTACTCCCAGTTATCGGCCCGTTTGGGAAACGGGCGCTACATAGAATTACAGATGGCTGTTGGTGTTAGAAACACACAGCTCATTTTCTTCAAAATATTCTCTTACTCCTGATATTATGTTCCCAATAGCAGTATCAACAGGTTCGTTTATTGACGCACCGGCAGCACGCACGTGCCCGCCACCTCCAAAGTCTGAGGCGAGTTTAGCAACATCTACCGTATGTTTTGATCGAAAACTTACCTTTGTTTTTCTCTCACCAATTTCTCTGAAAATAATTACAACCTCCACCTCTTTTACAGCACGAACAAGATCAATAATAACATCCGTATCCACAAATTTTACTCCTGATGATTTTATCATATCTTTTGTCAACTTGGTCCATACCACTTTCCCATCACATTCCGGACGCAGTATACCAAGCGCAAGGTTCAACAACTTCAAATAGCTCATGTGTTTATTATTAAAAAGTTGCTCATATATTACCTCAGATTTAACCCCGACCTTAATCAGGTCAGAGCAGGCTTTTAACGCTTTTACACTTGTATTACTGAATTTGAACCAACCGGTATCAGTTGCAATTGAGAGATATAGTGGTGTTGCGATCTCCAGACTAATGTCTCCATTCATAAAAGTGATCAAGTCAAATATCAGTTCTCCTGCAGAAGATGCCTCTTTGTCTATTATATTAATGTCTGCATAGCCAGGATTAGACGCATGGTGATCGATGCATATCTTAGTAATTGGACTTGTCTTAATCATATCTGCAAAATCACCCAACTGTCCCCAATCAGCAACGTCAACAATAAATATAGCATCAAAATCATTAAGATTTACATTTATATCCCTGTTTTTTAAAAACTTAACATCGCTATCTGTATCAAAACAATGGTATACGGCAGGAAGTGCCTCATTGTTTACTATTACCGCCTCCTTATCTATACTACAAAGAAATCGTTTTAGCGCAAGTTCAGAGCCGATCGCATCTCCCTCAGAAAAGAGATGTGTGGTTATTATGAACTTCTTACCGTCATTTATAATATCTACAATTTCCTGCCACATTAAAATAATTTAGAGCCTTTCACTCGCCAGATTTATTGAATTCACATTATCAAAAGGAAACGTCTGGTTGAGGCATGATCGGTTACGGAAGGACAATTCACATATCCGGGCTTAAAAGCGCAATGGTCTATCTTAATAGTATTTAGATAACTGATACAAACTTCTTACCAAACTCTTCACATCCGTTCAGCGCTTCTTCAGAAGGGGTCATCCTTAACTTACAACCTTCAACAACTATTTTGAAACGTAAACTTTTTAAGATATCTTCAATTATCTGTACCGCTTCACCACTCCATCCGTAACATCCAAAGACCGCCGCCGCCTTACCCCTGATATTTAGTGTTACCAGGCTTGAAATAATATCAAATATTGGCTTTGGAGCTTTTGCGTTCAGCGTAGGTGTCCCAAGGATAATACCATCAGAAGCATCAATTTCGTCAAGCAAGGAGTCCATATCAACTTCTGCGGCATTTAAAAGTGAAACATCTGTATCTGGAAGGCATGCCCCTCTATAAATAGATTCCGCCATCTTTTTTGTGCTGCCATATGATGATACATATATAATTACTATCTTTTTTTTGTCAGGATATTTTTTTGTCTTTCCTGCCCATTCTCTATAAGCTTCAATATATTTGTCCAGATTTTCCCTTAGTATAGGTCCATGAGACGGAGCAATAATATCTAAATCAATATCCTTTATGTTGTCCAGAGCATCGATAACGTGTTTTTTAAAAGGCCTTAATATAGTATCGTAGTAAAATTCATACGCATTAAATGCTTCTTCCTTGGAATCCAATTCATCGTTAAATCTTTTATCACTGCAATAATGTGAACCAAATGCGTCACAGGGAAAAAGTATTTTATCAGTTTCGAGATAGGTAAACATGGTATCTGGCCAATGGAGAAATGGTGCGGATATGAACTTCAGAACCTTACCACCAAGATCAATAGTGTCACCCGCCTTCACCTCTTTGTAGTCAAATTCTTTGTGCAGAATATTCTTCACAAAAGATCTAGCACCTCTGGAAAACACTGGGATTGCTTTAGGTGCCAACTCCATCAATCTGATCAAACCTCCCGAATGGTCAGGTTCTGTGTGATTGATAATAATATAATCAATGTCTTCCGGTCTAACTAACGATCTTATTTTCGAAATAAAGCCGTCAACACAATAGGATTTCACCGTCTCTATGACAGCGATCTTCTCTCCCCGAACCAGGTAGGAATTATAAGTTGTTCCGTGTTTTGTTGGTATAACAATGTCAAATACTACGAGGCCTGGATCCAGAGCGCCGATCCAGTAGACGTCTTCCTTAATCTTAACCGGTTGATCCATTTATTCTTTCTCCATTTGAAGATGTTTGATTTCTAATCTACGCGGAGAACTGCCGGTGCTTACAGACCAGTTTTTCGGTGGTCTGATATCATCCATACAATGCACCATCTCCTGCTTGTCAAGCTGTACAAAAATTTGATTCCAGACACACGGCACATCTTCCGCGACTTCACACTTACCTTCCATCGACCCGCCACATGGACCGTTAAGCAAACTTTTCGAGCACCTGCTTACAGGACAAAAGCCGCCTGTCTTGTCAAGCACACAATCACCACAACCGGCACATCTCTCCAGAAACAAGCCCGGTTCTACCGGTGCACCCATAAAAGTAGTATTTAATCCAGGCAACACCCTTGCCGGGGTATATTTTTCAGCTAATGTCTGCACTCCCACGCCACATGCTATGGAAACCACTGCATCATAATCATTAATATAATTTCCTATTGGCGTAACATACTCCTGCTCACACTGCCTCAAAACGGTCTCTTCCTTTACCTCAAGCGTGCGGCCATCTCTCTTCGCCGCAATGCGTAATTTAATTGCAAGCTCCTCTACCTGTTTTTGACCACCAGTATGACAAACAGTTACACAATCTCCACAACCAATTACGCAAATTTTACTGAAGTCTTTAACCAATTCATAAATTTCTTTAAACGGTTTTGACTCAGCCACTATCATAATTTTTCTCCCTGGAAATATTGAGACTCATACATATTATCTATTTCCGAATAATAACATAAAATCAATGAAAATGAAGTAAAAAAACACTGTTTATATACAAAATAAATGACCGACAGTAAGAAGCTAATTTATTTGTTGAACAAGAACGGCATTTATGCTTAAAATAAATATCATTATTTTTTCAGAACTTTCAAGAGAGCGCTTTAATGATCAATAAGAATATTGTAGTAGGCCCTTTGGAGGTAAATTGTTATATAATAGGATGTGAGGATACAAAGGAGGCCGCCATTATCGACCCTGGAGATAACGCAGATGCAATTATCAGAACGATTGAAGCAGAAGGGCTCAAGCCAGAATTTATCATCAATACACATGCGCACTTTGATCATATAGGAGGAGTGAAAGAGATACAGGACTATTTCAAGATAGAGTTCTTTCTCCACAAAGAGGACCTGTTTCTTGTTTCAAATGCGAGTGAACAAGCTGCATCGTTTGGACTTAAGCCTATTCCCAAACCTGAGGTTAATAAATATATCAATAACGGTGACACAATTTCTTTAGGTAATAAGACTATTACGGTTATTCATACTCCCGGGCATTCACCAGGATGTGTCTGCTATAACGTAGATAGTAGTGTCTTCGTTGGAGATACTCTGTTCGCAAGCTCTATTGGCAGAACGGACTTGCCGGGTGGTTCTTATGAAACACTAATTAATTCAATAAAGGAGAGGCTTTTCCCTCTGGGTGACTCTACCACTGTATATCCCGGACACGGTCCTTCTACAACAATAGGAAATGAAAAAGAGCACAATCCGTTTCTGAAATAATTAAAAAAAAGAGAGAGGAAATTATTTATGAAAAAGATAGGTATCTTAACAGGAGGAGGAGACTGTCCCGGATTAAACGCGACAATCCGCGCAGTTGTTAGAAAAGGGATCAAAGATAACAACTACAAAATGTATGGCATATTGGAAGGATGGAAAGGTTTAATTGAAGGAAATATAAAAGAACTTGATATGTTTAGTGTTTCCGGAATTCTTCCCAGAGGAGGCACCATACTTGGAACAAGCAGGACAAACCCCTTTGGGGAAGGCAAAGAAAAGGACCAAGAACGAATTCTGGATAATATTAAAGCACTCGGCCTGTATGCCATTGTCGCTATTGGAGGTGATGATACCCAGGGCGTGGCATACAAGTTATCAGAAATGGGCGTCAATGTTATTGGCATCCCCAAGACAATAGATAATGATATTTTGTGTACCGATTACACATTTGGCTTTGATACGGCCGTAAATATTGTAATGGATGCAATTGACAGGCTGCATACTACTGCTGAATCACACAACAGAGTGATGGTAGTAGAGGTCATGGGAAGGCATGCTGGATGGATTGCAACATTTGCAGGTATTGCCGGTGGTGCGGATATCATAATGATACCGGAAAAACCGTTAGATATGGAAGACGTCTATAAATCAATAATTAGAAGGCATAAGAGTGGCAAAAATTTCAGTATAGTCGTTGTGTCAGAAGGAGTAAAGATATCTGTAGCAGATAGAGAAAAAGAAGGGTTTGCACTTCAAAGTAACAATAAAGATGATTTTGGGCATGTTATGCTGGGTGGTATCGGATCAGTACTGGCAAATTTAATTGAGAAAAGAACCGGGTTTGAGACCCGAAATACCGTTTTGGGCCATACTCAAAGGGGTGGCTCTCCCACAGCATTCGACCGTATTTTATCCACCCGCTTTGGAGTAGCTGCCATGGAATCAATAGACAAGGGTGAATTTGGAAAAATTGTTGTTTTAAAGGGAAATGAAATTATATCCGTAGACCTTAAGGATGTAATTGGACAAAACAAAATAGTTGATGACTACTGGTATGACATTGCAAAAGTGTTTTTTGGCTGACAAAATAATTTTATTTAATAAAGGGCTAAACCTATGAATGCAGTAATTCTTGCTGGCGGCAAGAGCAGCAGAATGGGATCCAATAAGGCATTTCTCAAATTAAAAGGCAAAACGTTCATAGAACTGCAGATAGAATTACTCAGAGAGATATTTGATAAAATTTCTATTTCAGCTAATACACCATCAGAATATGAGTATTTGAATTTGCCGGTTTACAAGGACATCGATCCCGGTAGAGGCCCATTGGGAGGAATATATACCAGCCTGATAAGCTCTAGCAGTTTTCATACATTTATGCTTGCTTGTGATATGCCATTTGTAGAGACGGAGCTGATAAAACATCTTAAATCTCTTACAAAAGAGTATGATGTCGTTATTCCAAAGAGTGAAAGAGGATTGGAACCATTACACGCATTTTATTCAAAAAACTGTATTGATCCAATCAAGAGAGAACTTGACGCGAACAATCTCCGTATAATCAGTTTCTTTCCACAAGTTAATGTTAAAATAGTAGAGTTGGACAACCTGGCATCATCGAATAATTTCAAAAGTGCAATTAAAAACCTGAATACCAGGGATGAATATGAAGATGTAATAAAAAAGTAATTGTATCCGCTGATGAATACAGGAAACTCAGGAAGAAGTGTATCTTTTTGCAGAATTTGAAAAGTTTAATCAATTAAAAACTTTATTATTTGCCAAAAGCCAAGATCGAGCCGAACCACCACAAGAAAATGCTAAGGCATATACCCTCTTTTATTCATTTCCTGCTTCATGATTGTTAATCTATCTTCTATTTTTTTTATCTTGTCAGCATCATTGCTGCTATAATCGCTTTCTGTGCTGCCGGACGCACGTTTCACCATATAGAGATTAAGGTCGGTTTTATAGTATCTATCTATCAACTCCTCGTCAGTCAGCTTATCTACAGGCTTTAATGCGGTACAGGCAAAAAGTAATAACGGTATTAAGATTAATAATATATTTCTTAACTTCATTATCGAAAATGGTACATTATTGACCTGTTTTTTTCAAGCAGAAATAAGATATAAGGGTTATAAAAATGGGTTTAGAATCTGTTTATCCATTTCAGGGAATTAATAAAATATTTGAATATAATCTGTTAATACATACACTGTTCGGTATAGACATTCCTTAATCCAGCCATAACAGCTTTCGGAGAAATGATGTTTTTCTCGCTTCTGATTTTAGCTCACGTACGGCAACATCTATTTTCTTTTCTAAACTATCGATTCTACCGTTAATTTCATCTATTTTAGATATTAAATCCCTATGTTTGCCTGCAACCACTACCTCCGTTGCCGTAATTTGAGAAGTCATTTCTGTGATTATTTTCCTTGCTCCTTCTTCTAATTTTTTAATTGTACCATCCTGCTCTTTTACGGACGAAACAACTGTATTCATCACTGCTTCTACATCTTTAAGGCGTCTGATTTCATCATTCAACCTGCGCAGGTCATCCACTATTGTAACAGGCAGACTTGTATCTATTTTCTCCTCAAGACGCTTTAACTCACAATCCAGGCTCCCAACCAAATCATTACTATCGTGTAATAACTCCATTCCGCATACCTCCTGGAATACCGGAAAAAAAACTAAAGCCATAATCCACGTATAGGTGTTCGCAATAAATATGCCATGATCCAGGCAATACCACATATTGCCTTAAGCCCTTTCATTATCCGATGATAGAAAACAACTGGAAACATTCAAAACGAATTGGTTTTTGCAACACAATTCCCCATATCTGACAATTTGTCCATATTTATGATAGGAACTATTTTGCAAGCAGACACAATGTCAGAATAAGTTGAAACTGCTTAAGTTTGAAGTGAGCTAAAGTAGCCAGCCTGTGCATGGCACACAAAGCTTAAGGATTTATTAGCTTATAAAAGATTTCTGGTTTCATGACGTTCTTGACTATGCGGCAGGTGAACTTTCTTTTTACCAGGATCTTAAAATCCAAAAACCCTCTTCACCCACATTCCAAAGTCGTCAATCAACGAATAGATTGTAGGCATAATTACCAGAGTTAATATTGTAGACGTAACTAAACCTGAAATCATAACAAGCCCTACCGGCGCCCAGATGCTCTCCCTACCCTCAAACGGCCCAAACAGAAAAGGTAAAAAAAGCGGAAGTACCATTGGCAAAAGCCCAAGGATAGTTGTAAACGTTGTCATCAGGACAGGCCTCATCCTGTCCCTCCCAGCCTTGACAATTGCTTTACTCTTCTCCATACCTCCTCTTCGTAAACGGTTAACATAGTCTATGAGAACAATCGCGTTATTCACTGCAAGACCACATAAAAGCAATAATCCCAGACGGGAAACACTGTCAAGAGGCACTCTCAAAAAATAAAAGACAATTGCCACACCAGTAAATGCAAATGGTATTGTAAGCAGGATTGCCAGTGGATGAATGTATGATTCAAACAGTGACGCCATTATCAGATAAATCAGTATAATAGCCAGTATCAATCCAAACCTGGTTTCTGCCTCTTCACTCTCAAATCTTCTAAATTCCTCTCCCAGACTCCACTCATATCCGGCAGGAAGGTTAAATCCTGCCATCTTCTCCATAATATCATCTCTAATCTTTTTGAGTCCTGTTTTCTTATACTGAGCAGTGATTATCACTATTGGTTTTCTATCTTTTCTTTCAATAGCCTCTGGGCCCCTCCTCTGTTCAAAGTCAACCACTCTCCCTAACACAACACTCTTTTTTTCACTATTTTCTGACTCAAGGTTCTGTAACTGGTCAAGACGCTGTCGATCTTTCTCCTTAAGCTGAAGTACTATGTCAATTTCATTATCTTCTACTTTGAACTTACTCACAGCCCTGTTTCCCAGAGAGCCAGCAATACCATACGCGACTCTCTCAGATGTCAATCCATATCTCCTTACTTTATCTCTATCAATTGATACAATGATTTCGTCTTTACCCTTTTCCAGATTCGTTTGAACATCATACAGATCGGACATATCTGCTAGCCTGTCCTTTATATCGTCTGACAACCTGGTCAGCGTATTAATATTTCTCCCTTTTATTTCAATACTTACCTCTCTTCCGCTACCACTACGACCGTGTCCAAACATCTTCCTGTATTTAACACCGGGAATTACCGGAAACAGAGATCTCATCTCTTTTTCCAAGACAGAAACCGCCTTTTTTGCCACTTCCTGTTTTGCAAAGTAGACTGCAAGAGAACCTCCACTCCTCTGGAAATTGCTGGAAACAGTTTCGATCTCCAATTCCTCTTTGTTCTCCCGGAGAATTCCTTCTAACCGCTCAAAGAGTTCTTTTGTGTCGTCAATGCTGTAACTCTTCGGCACATCCACCTGCACACGTGACTCTCTATAAATACCTCGCCTGACAACCTCCGTCTCAAGTCTTCCAAACAGATAGAGTGCTAAAACCACAATGAATATCGTGGCTACAACCGTGATCCACCTGGAGCGCAACGTCAACTCAACAAATTTTGTATAACAGATAGTCAGTTTCCTTATTAGAGAAGACTCTGATTTCCTGACAGGTTTACTATGTTCTCTCACCAGACCGGATAACTCAGTCAAATTGAGAAATCTTGACGCGACCAATGGTATCAGGGTCAATGCTACAAATAACGAAGAGACCAACGCAGAGCATATTGATACTCCAAAGTCATGCATAAAGACACCCATCCTGGATTTTGAAAGAAACACCAGCGGTATAAAAACACATATGGTCGTGGCTGTTGCGGCTATGATCGCCACACCGACCTCCCTGCTCCCTAAAACAGCCGCCTCCCTTAAACTCAGACACCTCTCCTGTTTATGCCTGAAAATGTTCTCAAGGACTACAACTGCGGGATCAACCATCATTCCTATTGCCAGCATCAATCCCGTAAGTGAAATAATGTTCAGGGTCACCCCTGAACCGACAAATCTTCTCATCAGAAACATCAGACAAAATGTACATAATACTGAAATCGGAATTGCCGCAGTTATTAACAACGCGCTTCTAACGTTGTGAAGAAAAAAGAACAGTATGGCAACAACAAGCGCACCACCCAATAATCCGGCATTCCTTAAACTCTTCAGTCTCTCCAGTATTGCCTGGGACCGGTCACGATATACATGTATAGCCAGATTTTTCATTCTGGGGTCTGCCTTGATCCCGTTAACGGTATTAATAATTTCTCTGGCCACAGCCACCATATTCGCGTCAGACGCTTTCATTACTCTCACCTTAACTGCTTCCCGGCTGTTGAGCCTCTGATAACTCTCCTTGACAGCATATCCATATCTGATATCAGCAACATCAGAAAGCTTTATACCTTTTCTGTTAACCGGTAAAGATGCTACTTCATTTACATTCTGAAACTCCCCTATTACACGCACTAAATACTTTGACGACCCCTCAATTAAGTCACCCGCTGATACATTTATATTATTTGTTCTCAAATATCTTCTTAAAGAAAACGTATCAATGTTATGAGATTTGAGCCTGGCGAGGTCCAGTTCTACTAACAACTTCTTCTTTTCAATACCACGGACATCTACGCTCGCAACACCATCTATCCTCTGGATCTTCGGCTTAATAACATCTTCAACAATATCGTATAATTCACCGATATCACCATGTACAGACACACTAAACTCCACAACCGGCAGATCTCCGGACTTGAAGCGAAAGATGCGTATATTATCAACTTCATCCGGTAGATTATTCCTTATCTGTTCTATCTTGTCTCTCACCTCCAGAGTGGCGATATCCATATCGGTACCCATCTTAAACTCTAAAGACACCTCCGAGTTCACATCTGTTGACCTTGATTCAATTATTTCAATGTGCTTGACAGTCCCGAGAGCGTCCTCTACCTGCAGCGTAATCAAATCCTCAACCTCCTGCGGAGAAGACGACTTATAAGGTACGTTTACTCTCAGGGAATGGCCTGTAATCTCCGGTATGTATAAAAGAGGTATTCTGTATAATGATATCCAGCCAATAACCAAAACACTAAGGATTATCATTAATGTCGTTATCGGCCGTTTAACAGCAAATTCAGGTATATTCATGATGCTGGTATTATTGGAAAACAAAATTAAGTCGCTATCGCTACAAGAACCATCATTCGACTCCCCGTCCGTACCGGCCCGGGCCGGTACGGACGGGGAGTCGAAGTGTTATCAAACATTGCTCTGTACACCAAGTTACTTTTAAGAGAGGACAACAGGTTACAATATCTGTAGGGTTGTTCCCCGAACAACCTTAAAGACTTTACAAATTCTACATCTAATAACTTTAGATAGCTACGGGTTTTTTCGACTGAAAAGAATCGTATGGAATCAGGGAAAAGCAGGTGTACATTTTTACTGTCGAACACGAGGACGTCAGAGTTTTACTCTCTTAACATACTCTGCTCAATCAGGTAATTTGTGAAAATCACGGACAAACAAGTTCCCGCCGGGCCTTGCCGTTCGCCAACCCGACAAGACTGTTCTGGCGCGAAGGGGTATCCATGCCACCCATTTACACTGTAAAGGCTATTACCTGACAGATGCTTAATGTATCTACTCTTTAAAAACTTTACATAAACTTTCCCTTGATTTTATTGTTACAATCTATTAAAAGAGAGAGCTTCATAAACACACATTATTCTCAATTGCCAGGTTATGACAAATAATTCCTTGGAACACTCTATTAAGATAAATTTGTTACGTAAGAAAAGATGGCGGTTCTGGCTTGGAACACCTATCTGCTTTGCCATATTCTGCATAGTTTTTACAATATGTCTGTATCTGGACGTCCCACATCTGGAATTTATACTGGTAGTGCCATATCTTATATCCTGCATATACTGCCTGTGGGGTGTCATTAGCGGTCGGTGCCCTGAATGCGACAGAAGGCTACCGGCACTATGGCACTGGTCAGTTAAACCCAAATGCCGGGTGTGCGGTCCCTTTTCTTTAACAGATAAATCTTCAACTCATAAAGTCCGACATACCTTAAATCAATAATTATCTATTTTCTTTGACTCGAAAACCCATTTTCGTTACTATTTGTTTGTTTAGTACGCATATATAAACGATTAAAACTAAAATTGGTTATGCCTTAATTGAGTTTACAGAACATTAAAAGTGTTGCCAGGTATTTGTTATTATTATTTTGTTAATAACCTGGTTTAATTCAGTTAAGCTCTGACAATCTATTGTTTTAAAACAACTACTAATAATCTCAACAACAGATAATTTAGGAGAATTTGTCATGAAAATTCTGATAGTAATTCTTGCAACATTATTACTACTTACAATTCCGACTGCTGTCTTCGCTCAGTCTGATGAAGACCATGATGGTATTCCAGACTGGGTGGAGCTGGGTTGTGTCGATGAGACCATGACCGATTGCCCTCCGGCACAGCCTGACAATGATAATGACGGAATTCCGGATTATCAAGACGTAGACGATGATGGTGACGGAATCCCCACCATACTTGAGGGAGATATTGATACAGATGGCGATGGTATACCTAATTATCTGGACGAGGATTCCGACGGTGACGGTAAGCTTGATATCGATGAAGGTTTAAATGACGATGACGGAGATCTCATACCAAATTTTCTTGATGCCCATGACGAATCTCCATGCCCGGATGAACTATTTGAACTCGACTCTGATGGTGACGGGCTATCAGATGCTGCTGAAATGGGACCTGATTGCGAAGAGCTGGACACTGATAATGATGGTATCCCAAACCACCTTGACACAGATGACGATGGCGACGGCATTCGTACATCTGATGAAATAATAGATGATATCTTTGCTGGTTACTTTGATTTGGATACTGGTGAATTCATTTTATATAATGATGTTGATGGTGACGGCATCCCAAATTATCTAGATACAGATTCTGATGGTGATGGGAAATCAGACGAAGAAGAACATAATCCCGCTTTAGGTACTCACGGCACAGACTCAGATTACGATGGTATTCCAAACTTCCTTGACCCTGATGATCATGATGGTCCGCATGGAGATCCGGATGGTGACGGATTGAGCAATGGACTTGAGATATCTATCGGGAGCAATCCTTTTTCATCAGATACTGATGGTGATGGTATTGGAGATGGTACAGAATTTGGTAATGAAAACCCCAATAAACCGAAAGATACTGACAAGGACGGGGTGATTGATATCCTGGACACTGACGACGATGGAGATGGTATCCTGACTGAAGACGAGGGCAGTGTTGATAGTGATAGAGACGGTATTCCTAATTATCTTGATACAGATTCTGATGGCGATGGTATTTCTGATGCCGATGAAGGTTTTGGTGATAAAGACTGCGACGGCATTCCAGACTATGTAGACCCTGATCAAACTGATGGGCCTTGCTATGATCCTTGTGAATTTATATTTCCCGATTCCGTTTGGATGCAGGAGTGGTGTCGTGACCATTTAAATTTTTCTGACGAAAGAGTCATACACCATAAAAACAGTAAAAATAAGCGTAGAAATTCAGCCAGAAAAGTTAAGAAAAACTGAAAGAGCGCAAGATATTTAAAGATTGCCAATGAATAAGCGCTTGTGGCAGATTTTTGGTTTACAGGCTAACCCTTAGCCGTAAAGTTTTAACCATTTCAGGCAACCTGTTTCAGGTTGCCTGAAATACACCATTCCATGTTTCTTCTTTTTCCTTAACATGAGAAGCAGCAATAGTATAAATCTATAAATCGGGCGGACACAAAACCTATCGAAAGTGAAGAAATGTTCTTACTTTTGCCTGACTTAATTTTACTTATACTTCTCATTCAACAGTTTCTGGTGCTCTTCTCTGTTTTTTATAAGCCCTGCTTCGTATAAGAACAGTGACGGGTAAAACCTCAGCTTTTTTACTTTGTCTACTTTTGCGTAAGAGAGCCATAAGCCATCTTTTGCTCTTGTTACTGCCACGTAGAAAAGCCTTCTCTCTTCGTCTATGCTACCACCTTTATTAGCTAATTTCCTATTGGGAAAACGACCGTCCATTAAATCGAGAATATAGACGTCTTTAAACTCCAGGCCCTTACTTGCATGAACGGTTAAGAGGTTGACACCCTCACCTTTTGTAAGTTCATTTGAGCCGAGTATCATGGAGTTGAGGAAGCGTTGGTTGTCTGTATAATTTTTTGTAAGGTCTTTAATGAGAGAAACTTTTCTTTTAATATTTAAGATAGCCCTCTCTTTTACCTCTTCATTGATTTTCTTGTTTCTGTCTAAAGCCCTTTGATCAGCTAAAATATTGGTAATATATTTATAGATCTTCGATTCACTTATTGCTTCAACCATGGAGATTGGTTTTTTGGTCCTGACTATCCTTTTATACAATAGATAAAAATCATTCAAAAACCGGACACTCTCATCTGTTAATTTTGGATGTTTGAGTATCGGACTATTCGCAATCTTATCATCTAACTCCAGGTGTGAAAATTTGGACCCACTTTCCAGATGGACAAAATCATCAAACAGGGCCAGTTGATAATTCACTTTTCTTTTTTCAAATGGGTTTCTGATACTAGTGTCAGGATGGAGGATACCCTGGTAAGCGGAGCCACGTCCCAATCTTTTCAAAGCTTCAAAAATGTCTTTCGCTGTCGCGCTGCCGATGCCCTTCGCGTATTCGAAGATATGAATAAAGGCCATCATGTCTTTGGGGTTTACAAAAAACGAGTACATATCAAAAAGTATTTTTACCTCTTTCGCGTCGAAAAAGCTTTTTCCACCTCTCCTTTTACAGGGTATACCAAGTTCTCTTAAACTTGCCTCTATTCCATCTGCCGAAGAGTTGTTCCTGAATATCACAGCCACATCTTCATAATTTGAGGGGTTCCCTTTTATCATATAAGAAACTTTACTGTACTGCTCAAAAAGCTCATTAAATTCCAATAGTGATGGACTTACCGGATCGTCCTTTCTCACCACTATCAGCTCTTTCGGATATATCCTGTCATTAAAGTTTATCACTCTGTCCGCCAGAGAGAGGATCAATGCAGTTGATCTATAATTCTTTTTAAGAGAAAACACTTTTGCGCCTGGAAACTTTTTAGAGAAAGAACCTATCAGATTTATATTGGCGCCATTGAACGCGAAAATACTCTGATCATAATCTCCAACACAGAAAAGCGAAGAGGGGTCCATTTTATCTATCAGTGAGCCTTGCAGAGAGTTTGTATCCTGATACTCATCCACTAAAACTTCTTTATAATTTACAAACAGGTCCGCGTTTAAGAGGTCTCTCGTCTTGATCAGCAGATCGTTAAAATTTATGTAGCCGTAGCTCTCCTTCATCAATTCATATTCATTAGATATGTCTTCATATATATCAGAGTAGAAGTCATGATCAGGATAGTTGTCACGCATCCAGTCTCCAAAGCCAAGCTCCAGTTCTGTGTTCTGGTAAAACGAATATATATCATAAAGATAGTTAGCTGAGTATTCAGCTACCTTGTACGCAAGTTTTTTAAACTCACGTTTTTCATAAATGCTTCTAAAAAGTGTTTTAAGTTCTGTCTGTTGTTTCAGCAAAAGACCGGGATTGTGCTTTTTCAAAAGCTTATAACAGATTGCATGAAAAGTACCAGCTTCTATTCTTGAAGTAACTTCATTAGGAAAAAAGCGTGTCAGCCTCTCCACCATTTCAGTAGCTGCTTTATTGGTAAACGTGAGTAGTAAAATTTCCTGAGGTGCCACATTAGAATTGAGAAGATGGGCAATCCTTCCAACTATTGTTGAAGTCTTTCCCGTTCCGGCAGACGCAATAACGATATTACGTCCGGTTTCAGCAGTAGCAGCGTTTAACTGTTCTTCGTTTAAGAGGCTTAATGGCATTTCTATCTTTAAGAGTCCAGATCTGGAAATCTTGTTTCATTGAGAAACAATGCGTTTTGGTGACAGGCGACTATTTTCAAGAGGGGGAATGGTAAAGCAAAAAGCGGCAGAATGCAACAGGTTTTTGTAACTCAGTTGAGAAGAAGAACATACATCGTCCCACAATTATTATGTTAGTACAATATTATTATTGCAATATCATTTATAATCAATAGTTATACAAAAATTTATACTATCCATTAAATGAATCACAAATTGCATGGCACGTTTTTCCACCTGAATGACAAATCGGGCAGGCCAGACGGGCCGTGTGAAAAAGGTTTTTGACCGCCCGGATGAATCCGTTCGCCAGCCCGACAAAGCGGTTCTGGCGGGGACGAGCGAAACATCCCCCTTACATTTCTGGTCAAGAATCGCCCAATTTTGGTATTAATTTTACGGTTTAGTCTGGTGTTTGAATCTAACTTTCAAGAAACACCCTCCCAATACAGCCAGACCAATAATCAAAAGTACAACAGTCTGAGGTTCCGGGACTGCAGCAATTCCAAGCGTCACAGTGAACTCATCAAAGCTGAATCCATTACCTGTGTTATAAGCCAGCATGACTGATTGCCCGATAGGAATAGTGTTAGTTACCGGAAAGTTATACACGTCTGCTAAAGGGACGGTGCCAACCAGCGTAATTGGTGGCCCACCGGCAATAGTCAGAATTGCATCTTCCGCATTGGTAAACGATGACAGGATCAGTTGGTCGAACGTGACAAGTTGATCAAATGTGATGGTAATCAATTCGGTAACACCGGAGCCGTTATCAATTGTATCGGTGTCATCACCAGCTCCCAAAGCGTTAATTCCGAATCCACCCGCAGTCTGGTTTAATACGCCGTCATTGGATGACAATGTTGCGGTCAATCCATTCTTTGTTATAGGACCTGTAACTAAACCATCCACAAAAGTACCCTCTGCTCCGCGCAAGTCAAATGTAATGGAAAACGCGTTTGCCGGTACAGACAAAGCACAAACTGAGGTCAGAACCATAGACATGAAAAGCAAATATTGAATTGTTTTATACCGTAACACTAGAGCAGCCTCCTCATCCATAAGGTTTAAAATAGAAACAAAAACGAACTAATTTACGTTAATAAAGTTTCTATTCAGAAAGTCCGGCCTCCATGCCAGACTGCCACTTTGTTTCTTACATTTTAGTGAAACTCGTGGCATTTGTTAGATATCTCAACATCGGTGAGAATAATCAAACCATATTTTTCTTATCAGGTCAAACAAATATTCAAAAAACTACGATTTCTTTTTCTGTGAAACAGCGACTTTTTACTCTGAAAAAAAACTAGACAATTGAAGGCATAAGTTGTAAATTCTTTTGAGTTCAATAAATCATCATACGTAAGGTACGTTGTCCTCTGTCCTATAGAATAACTTTTTCAGTTTGAGGAGAATATCTATGTTTGTTTCGATAAAAACCCATGTCATAGTATTACTGATTTTTGCTACGATGACTCCTTTTGTTTTACTAAGAATTTTCGCGTATCCAATAATACAATCGGATCTCAAAACAGTGATTATGGATAACCTGGAAGCAATCGGACACAAACAGGCAGAGTTGGTGACCACCTGGATGCATGAGAGAATGAAGGACGTCATTGTTGCAGCAAGCAATCCTAATGTGGCCAATAGCATTATATTTACAAAAGAGGAGAAGGAGTATAGAGACACCGTCAAATATCTGGAAACATTTGTGACTGAGTATGGCTACAAAGGAGCATTTGTAAGTGATAATAAAGGTACAATCATACTTGCAACATCAGAAGAACGTATTG
The DNA here is from genome assembly GCF_002443295.1 of Candidatus Scalindua japonica. NCBI lineage: Bacteria > Pseudomonadati > Planctomycetota > Candidatus Brocadiia > Candidatus Brocadiales > Candidatus Scalinduaceae > Candidatus Scalindua > Candidatus Scalindua japonica. Next base: position 19,982 of record NZ_BAOS01000014.1, read on the forward strand.
GCATGGATATTTCAAAAATGAATTTTTTTAAACAGGCAATTCTGGGAAAGACTTTTACGTCAAGTATCATGCCTTCAAAAATCCCTCTTACAAATGAGTTTGAAGAGAAAGAATTGGGATTACCTACAATGTTTATTGCATCACCCCTGAAGGATGAAAACGATGTCATAACAGGCATTATCACATTAAGGATTCATGTAGGCATACTGAGTAATTTAATGCATAGCTACGCATATGGAAAGACTGGAGAATCTTATCTTGTTAGCAAAAAAGGATACATGCTCACAGAATCGAGGTTTACTGAACATTTAAAAAAAACCGGTGCGGTTAGTAAGAGGAGTGCTATGGAAGTCAGGTTGATTGACCCGGAAACAGGCAAATTAACCTTAGGTGCCAGGCAGTGTATTGCAGGTAAGAACGGTTCTAATGGAGTCGGCTATAACGACTATGGGGGTATCTCTGTACTGGGAGTATGGGAGTGGGTACCTGAGTTTAATTGGGGAGTTATTACGGAAATAGATAGAGCCGAAGCTTATGGGCCTGTTTACAACCTTAAATACATTGTCCTTGCTTTGATACTGTCGATAGCATTTCCATTCTTATTAGTAGCTTATTTTCTTGGCAGCAGATTTTCCACTCCTATCATCCGGCTTAAAGAATTTACCGAAGAGATAACTTCAGGAGATTTAACCAAAAAAGTGGAAATTAAAAACCATAATGAGATAGGTGAATTGGCAACTGCCTTCAACATTATGACAAAAGCCCTACATGAGAAGACAAAAGAGACAAAGGAATCTGAGGAACGCTACAGAAAAATGTTTGATTCTCTCAAGGAAGGTGTATATCAATGTGAACCAGAAATCGAAGGAGTGTTTACATGGGTAAATCAGGCCTGTGCGGAAATGTTTGGCTACAATTCTCCGGAAGAGATGGCTGGTACAAAGGTCAAGAATATCTACGTAGACCCTGGAGATAGATGGCGGCTTCTGGAAATACTGGAAAACCACGGAATATGGAGAAACTTTGTCTCTAATTGTAAAAAAAGAGATGGTGAACCTCTTTATACAGAACGTACAACAAATATGATCAGAAACGAAGCAAATGAGCCTGTCCTGATTGAAGGGATAATCAGGGATATCACTGAGCGAAAAAGGCTGGAGGATGAGTTACATGAGTCTGTTGAACGCGACAGAGAGCTGTTTAATTCTCTTAGAGAAGGCATTTATCAATGTGAACCAGGATCTGAAGGAGCATTTACATGGGTAAATCAAGCCTGTGCTGAAATGTTTGGTTTCGAATCTCCAGAGGAGATGATGGGTACAAAAACAAAGGATATTTTTGCTGATCCTGAAGATAGATGGAAATATCTTGAAAAGCTGGAAAAATATGGATTTTTGAGAAACTTTGTTTCTAATTGTAAAAAGAAAAATAATGAATGTTTTTTTACCGAACGCACTGCCAATTTAATCAGAAATGAAGATGGTGAACCTGTCACTATTGAAGGTATAATCAGGGATATCTCTAAACAGAAGATGCTGGAGGAAAGACTGAAAAACTCCGAAAAATATCAAAATGATAAGGGTTGATATTTCTCAAACAGACAGATAATATTCTATAAAAATTGATAACCCCCAATCCTCTTTTCCGTTGACTTTAACAGTTAAAAGACTAAAATTTAAATTTCAAACCGTCTATTTTAAATCAACGTTTTTGAAAGGGAAAAATTGTGAAGCGAACTGTAACCTCTATAGTACTTATTGTTTTTATCGGTTTGGTAATTGGATTTTGTACGAACAGTGTAACTACCTTCGCCAATGACCATGCAACTGGCAACTGCGCACAATGTGGAGAACCGAATGACGGTCATGTCGGTGCGATAACAGTTGAATATGATGGTGAGCATCAGACTTTCTGTTGTCCAAGTTGTGCCACTAAGTACGCAAATGCGCATCAAGAAGGAATACACCATCAAGGCAAAGGCCATCACGAGCACGATGACCATGGTAAACACAAAGGACATGATGAGCACCAAGACCATGGTAAACACAAAGGACATGATCATTAGAACGAATTAGTTATATATTGCGTAATATAAAAAGACATTCTTGTTTTAGCAAAAAGCAAGAATGTCTTTTTTTGTAAAGTAAGGGGACAAAATGATTCATAAAACTGCTATTATTGATTCGGGCGCTGAGCTGGCAAGTGATGTAGAAGTTGGCCCATATACCTTTATTGAATCGGATGTAACTATTGGGGAAGGCACTGTTATTGGCCCTAATGTCAATATCAAATCATACACTTCAATAGGTCCACGCTGCCATATCCATACCGGAGCTGTCCTGGGTGGAACACCTCAGGACTTAAACTTCGATGGCGGAAAATCATATGTTACTATCGGAGCAAATTGTCAGATACGCGAAGGCGTAACGATCAATCGCGGAACCCAGCCAGATTCGACAACAGAGATTGGTGATGACTGCTTTCTAATGGCGTTATCGCATTTTGGCCACAATGTCAAACTCGGCAACAAAGTTATAGTAGCAAACGGTGCATTATTAGGAGGTTATGTTGAAGTTGGAGATCAGGCTTTCATCAGTGGAAATTGTATTTTACATCAGTTTGTAACAATAGGTCGATTGGCCATGCTGGGTGGCGGTTGTGGCGCATCCAAAGACGTTCCTCCTTTCTGCCTGATGAAACCGTTAGAGGCAAATAAAATCATAGGCTTAAACTCAGTTGGCCTGCGCAGATCAGAATTATCAAAAGATGATCGGCAGGAAATCAAAGAGGCATTCAAGATCCTTTTTCTATCAGGTTTGAATATAAGACCCGCTGTCGAAAAAATCAAATCAGCATATCCCTCAGGTCCGGCTTATGAGCTTGCAATATTTATAGATGAGTCAGAACGTGGTATCTGTGTGATGTAAGTATTTAAAAAAAGGATGACCTTGCTTTGATGATGCTTCGTAATTTTTCTGAATTAAGTGATACATCACCAATACGAGGCGGCCCATTGTCCTCCTCATGACGCATTCTACCATGTAATAAACCGGGAGAGTACCCTCCCCTATCCAACACATACTTACCTATTTCAAAAAGGCTCCATCTCCTTTCTCCTCCTAAATGGAATAGACCTCTCAACTCAAGTGTAAGCGCGGATATCACTACCCGGCCAACCTCTTCACATTCAACACAGCTTCTGTATTCATCATAAAAGAGCGTTACCGGCAGGTCTCTCCTGAACCTGTTCTCTATCCAATCAATCGCTCCTTTTTTGCCAACAATTGAATCTCCAAGTGGCAAAGCCAGTCTGATAATACAATAGTCTCTGCATTTCTGAATATATCTCTCCGCGCTGACAAACGTCTTTCCTACAACGTTAATAGGACCAGGCGCGTCATCTTCGGTATAACCGTTTGTGGGTGCATTGTAACCGGAAAATACCAGATCAGTGCTCATATAAACAACAGGTACGTTTTTGCCAAACACATCTACCACCGCCTTTGTTCCCAGTACATTCAGTGAATGTGCCCATTCCGGTCTCTCTTCACATACATCCAGATCACAGACACCCGCACAATGGATTATGTGAGTTGGTTTGAATTCATCTCTTATTTCTTCCAGTTTTACCCGTTCTGTAATACAGAATGATTCAACATTTTTCGCATCGGGAACAACGGAATTTGGAGGCTTTAAACCAAATAATTGATTATCCGGCAACAGATTACGTAATTGCGTGAATATAGGCCATCCATGTATTGATGTGACTCCTGTGACCAATATTCTCCAAGAATCAGGAATTATCATTATGTAAAGATTAAAGCCTTGAAACCTCGTGCATTAAGTGTAAGTTGAATATTGGCTATACTCAGGAGTTGTCAAGTCTAAGCTGTATAAAAGAACTACTCATTCGTTGGATTAGCACGGACAAACGAGTTCCCGCCCGGCCTTGCCGTTCGCCAGCCCGACAAAAATGTTCTGACGGAGACGGGTATTCATACAACCCGGTCTGGCAATCTCTCTCTGCGATTTTTTTCTGAAGTTATTTATACGGAATCGTAACCAAAAAATAGCAAGCCTCTCGAAAGAGAGGCTTGCTATCTGGCAACCGAGTTTGGAGTATCTGAAGTCAAATATATTTATCACTAACTTTAGTCCACTTCAAACTTAAGGCACTTTTACACTTCTCTACTTAGAAACCTGACCAAACTCAACAATCGCGTTGTATTTGTAGCCACTACCAAAGTCTTTATCAGAAAACAGTACACCCTTTATAGTTACTGTGTCTCCAACCGATGGAAGGTCCATAGTAGTGACAACCATATCATTGTCCCCACTCTGTGCGCTACCAGTCCCATCCTGGATATGCAGCCAGTTTTTGTTCATGATCCGCGGAGTAACCTTGACTACTTCTCCCGTAAGAATAATATCTTTATTATCAAGCTCTTTTCTCTTCGCAAAAAGCTCTGAAACCGTATATGAGTTAGCCCCATCTACCTTTTCGACCTTTATGTCCTTATGAGCAGAAGGCTTGGCTCCACTACTGCCTAAAGTCTTCTTTTGAGGTTTTGCATCTTCTGGTGCTGACCCTCCCTGTGAAATCAGCCCCTCAGAGAAGAGAATTGAATCAAAAGTACGGTTCAGGGACGGGCTCTTGTACTCAATCATTTCAAAACCGGCTGCCAGGACTACATCCTCTCCAACAGAGACCTTGCTTTCAGGTATTGCAACCCATACCATATCTTTCTTAGTTTGAAGAAGGATATAGGTGTAACCGGCGCTGTTCATCGTCTCTGCTACTGAACCCACAAGCGGGTCCTTTGACATAGCCTGAGGTGACACAGACTGAGGACTTTTATGTGTATCCTCATTAGATAATGAATACTGAGAAGCATAAGTTAAATTAACAAACGCAATAGTTGCAAACAGCAAAATAAGAGACAAAACAGCTACTGATCTTTTCATTTCTTAATACACCTTTCTGATTTTATAGTTTATTACAAAATAAATTTAACAGGGTTTATAAATAGTTTAACAAAAAGAGAGTTATCAATTGTTCCCATTGTAAAATAAAAGTAAAATATAGTACTTTTATATAAAAAGAAGTGGATTATTCAAAGTAAATTTTTTTTAATGCAAGATATTATCCATAACATGAAAACGTTCCTGATATGTCATCGTGGCGCACTTGGTGATTTTATACTTACATGGCCGGCACTCCTTTGCTTGAGAAAGACATTATCTGATTATCATTTTCTTGGCATTGGAAGACCAGAATATATGCGACTAGCCATAACCCTTGACTTGTTAGACACTTATCTTGACAATGAATCATCTGAACTACTTGATTTTTTTTGTGGAAAGCGTATTCCTGAAGAGATTGGAACTCCACAGGGAGCCGTACTCTGGCTGACAAACGGACAGGAAACAGTAAATATATTAAAAAAATCGGCTTCACTACCGGTTATCTGTATACCCCCCTTTCCGACAAAACAGATACACTTGTCACACTATTACAGATCAGTCATTCAAACTCATTTTAACATGATAATACCTCCAGGTCACTCAGATTATCTACCTACCAGGACTACGGAAAATCAATATGCACTTATTCATCCAGGAAGTGGAAGTTTAAAAAAAAATTATAATACACTCCTTTATAGAGATTTGGCGAAGCTATTGAGACAAACCGGTTATCAAAAAGTTAGTTTTATTTTTGGACCGGTTGAAGATGAAAAAATGAATAAAGAAGACTTTGCCGGAGAGTGTATAGAACGTCCAAAGGATGTAGAGGCGCTGGCAGATTTATTATCATGCGCGTCACTTTATATTGGAAACGATTCGGGTGTAAGCCATCTTTCCGGATTCCTGGGAATACCAACAATTGCCCTCTACAAATCTACAGATCCAGAGGTATGGGGTGTTTTAGGTAAAAAAGTTGTTTATATTCGGTCTAATGAAGAGAAATCAGCCTTGCATATGATAAAGGAGTGTTTGAGATCTTTATGACTGTTGACTATTAGATTTGTGAGTCAGAATAAGGGTTTCAGTAGTAAAAAGAATGCAATAAGAATCATTAACCCTTTTTATTCATCAGTTCTTTTCTTTATCTTGTCATATACATTTTTTCTATGAATAATGCCCAATACCAATACTTCACTTTTCGCCACTTTGAAATCAACTCTATAATCTCCTACCCTTAGTTTCCAATAACCTTTGAGGGTTTTTCTTAAAGGTTCCCCGTATTGATGTGGAGCGGTCATGAGGCGTGTTTCTATTGCTTTTTTAATACGCATTCTCGATCGCAGATCAATTAATGGTATGTCCGTTTCCTTTACATAAGGATGATTGATAAGGAACTGATATCCATCTTCTTGCTCCTTAAGATATAGATGCTATAAATATGGAGAAATAATATCCGCTCTAAGACCTTCGCTTGGATCGACGTTACAGTAGAATTGCCACTCACCGGTTGTATTCGGTTGTTTGAGTTCCTCTTCCAGCCAGGCAATACTTTCCTTGTTAATCCGCCCAAAGCTGAATACTCTCTTCTCTTTTTTACTTATAAAAAAATCTCTATCATCCTCTACATAACTATTATCTTTAAGAAGCTGATGCTTGTTCATCTCAACAAAATCAAACTCTATCACTTTAAGATCTCCTCATATTCATCTATTCTGTTAGTTTTTTATTAATAAAAAACTAACAGAATAGTATAGAATGTCAACTAATTTCGATGACTCAGTGACTCCAGGACATGAAAATATATCTCCCTTTTATAGAGCACAGCGGCCATGTCACTGCTTATAAACACATCATCACGGCCGTCTGCCATTAGTCGGGCGGGGATGATGCACTCCATATTACCCTTTTGAAATAAGCGGGATATACCTGTTTTCCAAAAACTGTACTGAAATCCTACAACAAGAGCAGCGAAGGCGGGCAAACGTCTTAATCTACAATAGCGCCTTATCGAGATCATCAATTAAGTCATCAACATTTTCAATTCCAACAGAGATTCGGATAAGTTCGTCTGATATTCCCAGTTTTTCTCTGACCTCTTGCGGAAGTGATGAATGCGTCATTATTGCCGGATGTTCTATGAGCGACTCCACACCGCCAAGACTTTCCGCCAATGAAAATATCTCTACCCTTTCAAGGAAACTCCTTGCCGACTCCAACCCTCCTTTTATAAAGAATGTAATCATTCCTCCAAAACCTGACATCTGCCTCTTTGCGAGTTCATGTTGAGGATGAGATTCCAAGCCGGGGTAGATAACGTTTGTTACGTTGGAATGTTTTTCCAGAAATTGCGCTATCTTCATTGCATTGTCTGCATGTCTCTCCATCCTGACGGCAAGGGTCTTAATTCCCCGTAAGGCCAGAAAACAGTCAAAGGGGCCCGGTGCCGCGCCTGTTGCGTTCTGAAAGAAATGAACTTGATCATATATCTTTCTGTCATCAGTTACCACAGCACCTCCAATCATATCACTATGCCCGTTCAGGTACTTAGTAGTGCTGTGCACTACAATATCAACTCCGAGGTCCAGGGGATTCTGGAAGAAAGGGGTCGCAAATGTATTATCAGCAACGGTTAATATATTATTACTCTTTGCAATGTTTGTAATTGTTTCAATATCCGTAATCTTAAGCAACGGGTTTGAAGGGGTCTCAATCCAGATTATTTTTGTGTTGTCTTTTATATGTTTTTCTATGAATTCCGGTCTGCTTAAGTCTACAAAATCAAATTCAAGGTTCTGTTTTGATAAAATCTTTTCAAACATCCTGAACGTACCGCTGTAGACATCATCACAGCATATTACGTGATCACCTGTGCCCAGAATGCGGATAACCGTAGAAATGGCAGACATTCCGGAAGGGAACGCCAGACCATATTTTCCCTCTTCCAGAGACGCGATATTTGTCTCCAGTGCAGTTCGGGTAGGATTATGACTTCTGGCATAAACATATCCTTTTTTCTGGCCTGGAGATTCCTGCACAAATGTACTTGTCTGGAATATCGGAGTCATCACTGCACCGGTAAATGGTTCAGGTTCACATCCGGCGTGAATTGCCCGTGTTTCAAATTTTTTCTTCATATATTTCTGAAAAATTATCAGAGTTAGATAAGAGTTACAAATCCTGACATCGGCAGGGAATATATGCTTAAATCAAAACGCCCATCAGTTCTGTATTAGAAGAACTGATGGGCGTTTTGATACTTTGCTTATCCTTGTGAAACTTTAAATCCAATATGTTTCAATGCATCTATACGAAAGCACAATGAGAGAGCCTACAACTACAAAAACAAAACTACTAAATTTGAAAAAGTTAAACATCTTGAAAGCCTTCATTAAAAGCTAATTTTTTGAAGAGAAATTTTTCCAGATTGCAATTGTTTACCCATCCACACCACTTTAACGGTGTGAATGGGTTTTTTAGAGTTCTCATTATCCTTCAGTAACGTTATATCCTAACTTTTTTACTGCTTTTATGAGATCACCAACACTTGTCTTTCCTTCTTCCAGATGTAATTCTGCCTTACCATCTTTATGGCTTACGTTAACATCACTGACACCACTGCATGCAGACAAAACTTTTTTTACCTTGCCTTCGCAACCACCACATGTCATACCCTTAACATTTAACGTTACATCTTTTTTCTTCGGATGTTTTTCAACATCTTCGCAAACGGTACAGGAAGCCTGCACAACTGTATAAGAAAATGCAAAGGTAAACATCACAGCAGCGAAGATTATACAACTCAATTTTAAAGGTTTATTCATAACTTATTCCTCCTTTTAAAAAAACACATAAAAGTAAAAAACCCTTTTACCAGGGCAAAACTTCCAACTCTACTTTTCGTTTAATATATTTGATATTTCTTCCAAATCATTATCCGGAATTCCCCAACCTACAGCGCCTATATTTTGTTCAACCTGATCCGGGTTTTTCACCCCGACAATTGCCGTAGTCACTCCTTTTTGATGAAGCAACCAGTTAATGGCCAGCTGGGCCAACGTCTTACCATGTTTCTGCGCAATCTTTTCAACTCGCCTGACTTTTTTAATATGTGAAATATATACATCACCGGTAAAATTACCGATAATTTTCTGTCCACGCCAGTCATCAAATCTGGTGTTTTCATCGTATTTACCAGTTAATACTCCGGATGCAAGCGGGCTGTAGCAGATTACTCCTATATTATTCTCGATACAAAAAGGAAGACCTTCTTCCTCAATATCTCTCTCCAGCATACTGTACATAGGTTGAAGTGATATTATCTGTCCGCATTTAAGACTCTCCTGTATTTGACCGACTGAATAATTGCTCACACCTATATAGCGGATCTTCCCTTCCTTCTGTATCTGCATGAGAGTACTCATCGTCTCTTCAACAGGCGTATTTTCATCCGGCCAGTGAATCTGGTATAAATCTATATAATCTGTTTGCAGTCTTTTCAGGCTCAGATCTATCTCTTCTAAAATAGATTCTCTTGTAGAAATTTTCTCTATAGCCTTTAACTTTTCTTTTTTCCATTTTAGACCGCATTTTGTTGCAATTATGACATCTCTACGTTTTGATTTCAGACAACTGCCTAATAACTTTTCAGAAAACCCAAACCCATATACCGGAGCAGTATCAAAAAAATTAATGCCAAGATCAATTGCCTTTTCAATGGAACGAATAGAGTTCTCTTCACCTTCTGTACTCCAGAATGGTTTGCCCCCTATCCCCCATGCACCGTAGCCTATGGTGGAGACCTTTAAATCACTTTTTCCAAGTTGTCTGTATTCCATTTTTTTAAGACCTGCTAAATTAATTTCTAAACTGTAATTATTACTCTTTATTTATTCTAATAAAAACACATCTAAATGAAAGGATATTTTACAAAATTTACGGTAAGGGCAATGCCATAAGGTTCTTATTTCAGATGTGTTTTGCAAACTTAAATACTGTATTAGTAGAGAGTTTAAGTTTTTGTTAAAGATAAAAATCTATTTTTCTCTCTAATCTCCTTCTACTAGAGGAACAAATCGAACGGGAATAGTATTTTTTGTTTCGATGTTTCCGTCTTCATCTTTTTCCACAATCAGCAGATCCTGACTAAGATAGTCATTATCAACAGGGATAACCATCCTCCCTCCCGGTTTGAGTTGTTTTATTAATGGATCGGGAATCTCTGGTGCAGCGGCTGTAACTATTATTGCATCAAATGGTGCTTTTTCCGGCCAGCCGAGTCTGCCATCTGATATCCTCACTTTTACATTATCATATCCAAGATTTTTCAAACGTTCAGATACCTGAACCCCTAATTCTTCAACTATTTCTATAGTATATAATTCCTTAACAATTGAAGACAGGACAGCGGCCTGATAACCCGAACCGGTTCCTATTTCCAGAACAACATCCTCACTATCAACTTCGAGCATTTCAGTCATCAGCGCCACAATATATGGCTGAGAAATTGTCTGTCCTGATCCTATCGGTAGCGGCTGGTCAAAGTAGCTACCTCGCCTGTATCTTTCAGGGACAAACAGATGCCGCGGAACGCTATTCATTGCATCGAGAACTCTTTTGTTTTTTACTCCTCGCGCCGCTATCTGCTGCTCGACCATCATCGCTCTTTTTCGAGCGAAATCCTTATCTGGAGATTCTACTTCCTTACCGTTTGCAATTGAAAGATCTCCTTTCTGTATAAAAGGACGGAAACTGTAAAAGATGCATAATATAATAACTACTATCGTTATAAAGGCTAAAAATTTCATTTTTTCCCATAGGTTGAAAATGCTTATACTTCAATTATAACACCACAGTAAACCATGTCAAGAAAGGTATGCGCTTCTCAATACACAGGTTTTACTTGCATCAGGGTCATTTAGAAATTATACTCACAGCCGGAATATCATTAAGCCAGATACCCTTCAATTAAAAATGGAAAAAAACAAGAAAACAAAGAGCCTGAAAGAAGAATGTTTTGTTATAGACACAAGCATTTTTACTAATCCGGATGTATATATTACTTTCGGTAGAACACCAACTACCGCTCTGAAAAATTTCTTGAAACTCATAACGAAACTGGATGTCCCTAATTTTTATATGCCTCCATCAATTTATGAAGAACTCATGAATTTTGTAGATATTGACAAGGTACCTAAGGATCTTCAGATCAGGATTTTTCAGAAACCTCCAAAAAAGTATCAGATGAATGTACCCTCTTTTCTGCTCTATGAATTAATAGAAGATGTGCGCCATCGAATAGATAAGGGGCTAAGAGTCGCCGAGCAGGCGGTGAGAGAAGTAATAACCGATAACGAACCGGACACGATAAATAATCTCAGGAAAAAATATCGCGCCGCGTTAAGAGAGGGAATAATTGACAGCAAGGAGGACGTCGACTTAATTTTGTTGGCAAAGGAATTAGATGGTATTCTTGTTACTGCTGACAAAGGAATAATGACATGGGCAGATAAGTTGGGAATTCGTTATGTTGAATCACGTAATCTTCGTGGGATTATAAACAGTTTAGGGTCCGAGAAAAAATAATCTTACACTCTCACACCCCATCTTCAGGCCATCTTTGTCCTAACTTCATTCACCGAATCCTCAACGCAGCTTAGGCTGGGCTTGCGGTTTGACTCATTAAGATCGACCAAATCTGACCTAAAAGTGAGTGCGACAGTTTATAAAGTTATTTTTTTATCGGACCCTAGTCAAAGTGTGAACTACCGTCCCAGTGTTTCCGTATCACTTCATATGAAGGAAAACACCTCCTGACAATTTCTACATGCCATTGTCGTCCAACTTTATCCTGCCGGACCAGATTGGCGTCTACTTTACATTTATGAAAATGCTCAAACAATTTCTTGATGTTCTGCTCTTTATTGAATCTTACTTTAAATCTTTCAGTTATCATTTTTCCTTCCGCTGCCTTCTTCAGATTTTCAAAAAGCGGCAGCAGCAGGGCCTCTCCTGTTTTTTTAAGAAATTCATCATTCAGAGGTAAGTCATTCTCCAAAAGATAAAAAAGCGACCTTAACATTCTATGCGTAAAAAATTCTGCCTGGTACTCTATCATTAGTGGAGAAGTTATCTTCATATCCCTCAAACACGATCCAACGGTAACATATTTCACGGTTTTTCCAGATGGATCTATTGGTTTAAAGACAAGGCCCTCACAACCTTTTTCGTTCAAACCCTGAATGTGTCTCTTTAAATCTATTATGTCAGAAGGTGCATAACTGCCAAATCTGGTAACTGTTGGTATTCCATATCTATCGAAAAACTCATATCTCTTTTCGATAGGCATTTGATGCTCACTATTCATCTCTTTAATGTCAAATGCAAAAAAACTAACATCCTCGGTCACATAAGGAGGTGATTCTCCATTGTATGGATTTTCCGGCCCTGCTATTTCACCACATACAATCAGTTCAGGGTTTTTTGTAAAAAAACTTTCATAGTTAAAAAAATCTCCCAATCTATCGGTACTGAAAGGACAGACATAACTACCTCTGGTGAAAGCAAATACCTTGCCCTGGACCTTAGCAATTCTAACATTATAGCCGTCCACCTTTTCCTCTACGTAAAAAGAATTTCCAAAAGCCAGTTTGATACCATTTTCCAAATGCATAATTCTTGCTATACGCGGAAAGTCATAGATTATTCCCGAATAAGTTACCACCGTACCCTTTCTTAACTGTCCGGTTCTTTTCACTACCCTGTAGTAAGTAATTCCGTCAAACTCATCGGGTATTATACTGTGATCCTCTAAAGACTCATTCCATAAGTCTTCTGTCATATTTACCTTTGAAACAATTTGCGGAATTCTCATAATTTAAAATCATTTTTGAAAAAATATTTTTGTTATTATACTGCTCTTATTATATTATTAAACTTGTAACCTTCAACTTTTTTAATATTGACAGTATTGCCAATCAAAAGTATAATTCTAAAAAATTCTTAATATATTGCATTTCTTAAAAAAACACATACGTAAAAGTATTTTACATATAGAGCAAGTCATATTATCCCAGTCTCCATATATATTAAATAAATTAGCATAATAGCTAGTTTGTTTTGTCATATTTCAAAATAACTGTAAAAGAATAGAATGAGATTACCATACTACACATGGAAATAATGTCTGGTATGGCATAATATATGCGGTTACAATTTACATTGGCATATTAAGTTTTTCGTAGTCGGAGATATTTTATGTACATTATTTTTGGTTGTGGTGTAACAGGAAGTGCAGTTGTCGACTCATTACACAAGTCCGGAAAAAAGTTGTTAATTGTTGATAAGGACGAGAATGCCTTGGCTCCGTGGAGGGAACAACAGGTTAATGTAGCTGTATCAGACATGGAATCCTTTGATGTGGACTCACCGATCTACAAAAACTCTAATATATTTGCAATCCTCACGGGTGATACCGATGGCAACCTGTCAATGGTAAAAAGGATAAAGGAGAAGACGCCTGATAATTTTATCATTGTAAAAGCGTCTAATAAGGAAGAAGCAGAAGCACTGGAATCAAATGGCGCTGATGAAATATTGCATACAGGTAATGTTCTGGCTAAAACGGTATTATCTACTTTCGATACTTTCGAAATGGACCATTCCGCTTTTACATTAGTTAACACGATAAAGGAATTGAACGGTAAAGAGATGGCAATCTTCCTGCAGGACAATCCGGACCCTGATGCAATAGCATCGGGACTTACCCTTAAATACATATGCAAGTACTGTGACGTCGAAAGCACACTCTATTATGGAGGAAATATCAGTCACCAGAAGAACAAGGCATTGATTAATTTGTTAAATATGGATTTAATAAGCATAAAGACGAAAGAAGCCGTTATGGAGGTAGTACGGTCTGCAGGCAAAATAGCACTGATAGAAGCATCAATTCCCTCAAGAAACAATGTCTTACCTGAAGATGTTACGCCCAATTTAATATTTGATCATCACCAGGTAGATATTAGTGCAGTTAAGGGAGATTTTGTTGATATCCAAACTAACATAGGCGCAACCTCCACAATTATGACTAAATACATTCGGCAACTAAACCTTAAACCCGATACATCGCTTGCTACGGCTTTATTATATGGAATTCGCACGGACACAAAAGAGTTTACCAGAAATACTTCTCCAGATGATCTGAACGCAGCATCATATCTATCACCATTGGTAGATAACCATATTATGAGCCTGTTAGAACACCCCCCTATGAGCCTGGAAACACTGGATATCATCGGCAGAGCTATTAGAAATAAAGAAATCAGGGGTTCATACCTTGCATCATTTGTAGAATTTATTAATGACCGGGATGCTTTGCCACAGGCAGCAGAAATGATGCTGCAGTTAGAGGGTGTATACACTGTTCTTGTTTTCGGGATAAATGATGATAAGGTTCAGTTATCAGCAAGAAGCAGGGATTCAAGAGTAAACCTGGGACTGATTCTGCAAAGCGCATTTGGCGAATTAAATTCAGGTGGTCACGCGACAATGGCAGCCGGAGCAATCAATCTTGGAATCCTTGGTGATGCGAACGACAGAACATCTCTTTTAAAAGTAACTTCTGATGCGGTCAAAAAAAGATTTTTTTCCTCAGTTGGAACCGAGTTTGAAGCGGAAACAATGCCAACAGATGAAGAATCTCAGGTGAACTTAGTCTGATCGAAAATAGCAAAACTCAAATCACAAACTATCTTCTTCACTCCAATTTGTCGACTGGCGGTTCGAATAGTATTGAAATTGACCGGACTTAAACTTCCGTCTCAAAATATTCTTTAACCGTTTTTTCAACCAACTTCTAAAAAGCGGGACCATTAAGACAAAACCAGATACATCTGTTATCATTCCAGGTGTGATTAACAGTGCACCGGCAATGAGAATAAAAAAACCGTCGATAAGGCTATCTGTCGGAATTATACCATTTTGCAAGTCTGCTCTTATTTGTCTTTGAACACTTAAACCCTGACTTCTGGCGAGCAAACCCCCTATTATACCGGTTATAAGCACTATAATTATCGTCTGGAAAGATCCCAGATATCTTCCGACCTGTATTAAAAGATACAGTTCTATTAAGGGTATAACCGTAAATAGTAAAATAAGTCTGAATAGCATATTATTTTATATATACATACATAATTACTGAATAAATTCGAAAAAAGCTTGACTTAAAGTTTTTATATCACATAACATAGCAGCATACAATAATTCAGCAAAACTCAGTCTCACTTTGTAAAACAATCTTTTTTAGAAATATTATGACAAACTTTGTAAACAAAACCGGGAAAAAACTGATAATCAGGGAGTTAGACCCAGCTACTGACTTGTTGAAAATATTTCGCCAGACCCAGGGTAACTCTAAAAACTTTTTTCTTGATAGCGCTGACAACAATGAAAAGACCGGAAGGTACTCATTTATAGGCTATGATCCATTTCTTACCGTCATGTCAAAAGGCTGTAATATATTAACACAAAACGGCCATAGTATTACCAGAAAAACCGGAAATCCATTTGATGAACTGAGGCGTCTGTTAAGCAGCTTTCATATGGAGAACAGTTTTGAGTTTGTCCCGTTTACGTGTGGCGCTGTCGGATACTTTGCCTACGATCTGTGCCATTTCATTGAAAAGCTACCTGATACTACCATTGATGATATTGAATTTCCGGAAATGTGTTTCAGCTTTTATGACACAATTATAGGTGTTGATCATCTTGAGAACCGATATTTTTTACTATCTGTAAATATTAATCAGAATTCCCAAAAAAGTACAGCGAAAAGAATTGACCATGTGTTAAGAATGATTCGTAATGGATTGAACTTACCTTATGAAGAAGAGTCGCGAATTAAAGGAAACAAGATAAAACGAAAAATAATAAGTAACTACTCTAAAGAAAACTATTTAAAGGCTGTAGACCGTGCAAAGCAATATATCAGTGCGGGAGACATTTATCAGGTTAATCTTTCACAGCGTTTTCAAACACAGATTGAGACATCACCCTATGACATATATAAAAGATTAAGAGAAATAAACCCCGCATCATTTTCATCTTATTTGAAATTTGACAATAAATACATAGTCAGTTCATCTCCGGAAAGATTTCTATCTCTGAAAAACACACCGATTGGTACTGGTAAACAGAGTGATAAAATAGAGCGAATTATTCAGACAAGGCCAATCAAAGGTACCCGGCCCAGAGGCAAAGAAGAAGATATTAACAAAAGAATGAAAGAAGAATTACTCTCAAGCAAGAAAGACGATGCGGAATTAGCGATGATTGTAGACCTTGAACGAAACGATCTTGGACGGGTGTGTAATTATAATTCAGTAAAAGTAACAGAGAAAAAAATACTGGAGACACATCCTACGTTGTATCACCTTGTCGCAACAGTGGAAGGAAATCTGCACTCACGGTATGATACCATAGACTTACTAAAGGCTACATTTCCGGGAGGTTCAATAACCGGTGCGCCGAAGGTAAGGGCCATGCAGATTATTGATGAATTAGAACCAACCAAACGAAGTGTATACACCGGTGCAATAGGATATCTGAGTTTTAATGGAAATATTGATCTAAACATTGCTATAAGAACATTTTTAGTAAAAGACGATCATATCTTTTTTCAAGTTGGAGGTGGGATAGTCGCAGATTCCAACCCGGAAGACGAGTATCAGGAAACACTTCATAAAGCCCGGGCATTAATAGAGACGCTTGAGTAGTGCTTTTGGAATGCGGTGACCGTGTCACTGTTTTAATATGCATCATCACACCCGCCCGGCCAAGTCCTTCGGACGGGGATGATGCGCTCCATATTGAAACGCACTTTCCATATTCAATATTATGACAAATTTCATATTTTTAAATGGCAAAGTAATGCCGGACACAGTGGGAAATATTTCATCTGGAGACAGGGGGTTTCTCTATGGTGACGGCATTTATGAAACACTTCGTTCGTATAATGCGAAGCCTTTTAAGCTTTCTGAGCATCTGGAACGTATGCGACACTCTGCAAAGCAGCTCAGGATTTCTTTCGACTATACTAATGCAGAAATAGGCGAGTGGATAAATAAACTGATAGAGAAGAACTGTGGCCAGGATGCCTACATCAGAATTACACTTTCAAGGGGCACAGGAGGAGGCAGGCTTCAAATGGCTGATAATATTGATTCAACTTGTCTGGTCCAGGTCAAACCATTTACACCGTATGAAAAAAAGCTTTACGACGAAGGAATGTCTCTGATTATTTCAAATTGTCGAAGAAGTACTTCAAACCCGATTTACTGTTATAAATCAACGAATCTATTGACAAGTATTTTGCTGAAAGAAGAAGCAAACAATAAATTTGCCCATGAGGCGATTATACTTAATACAGACGGACATGTTGCCGAATGTGTGGTAAGCAACATTTTTTTGGTACACGGTGGGAGTGTTGTTACCCCTTCACTTGACACAAATATCCTTCCGGGAATAACAAGGAGGACAGTGCTTGATATTTGTAATGACAACGATATCTCAGTCAGCGAAAACCGTTTTACAATAGAAACATTAGTCAAATCGGATGAAATATTCATTACCAATTCTCTGATGGAAATAATGCCGGTTTCAAGGATTGAAAATTATAAAATAGGAGAAACAATACCAGGAAAGATTACGAGACTGCTTATGAATGCTTACAAACGCTTGATTTAAATTTATACATCAACGTTTTATATCAACAGCCACCTTTGAGCAATACTTACAATTGAGGTTGCAGAAAGTAAATTATTTTATTAAATCCTTGAGATTCAACATGGCGAAACTAATTGACGAATTTAGAGAAATTATTGGCGATCAACATTTTTTATCACTCCTCGCATTCTTAAAGGACATTGGTCCTGACGCACGTACGCATAGAATATGTGTAGTAATTGCATCAATATTGAGATTTGCGGTCAAGCAATTACCAGCCCATTGCGAAGATGGGTCTCTTTCTCAAGCATTGCTCATGCTTGATGAACAACCACATCTTGCCAAGGAACAATCTGATGAGTTTGAAATGGTTTTTGGGTTGATAGACGGCCTGTGTTGTGAAGCAGGCATATTGAACGGACGGGAATCCGCACAAGGCGAGAATTACAGCATATCAGAAAATGCAATCTTAGAGTATGCCGCATGGTACAACATGCCATGGGAAGATTACTAATCCAACCAATCGAAACAGATTGATTTACTCCCATTCAATGGTACTTGGAGGTTTTGAACTGATGTCGTAAACGACACGGTTAACACCTCTGACCTCATTAATGATACGACTCGAAATACGGGCCAGTACTTCGTATGGTATCTTTACCCAATCTGCTGTCATAAAGTCGGTTGATTCAACCGCCCTGAGTGCAATAACATTCTCATAGCTTCTCTCATCTCCCATAACACCAACAGTACTCACCGGTAAGAATACAGCAAAAGCCTGGGCAATTTTTCCATACAGACCCGCCGATTTTATCTCCTGTATCATTATTTCATCCGCAAATCTGAGAGTTTGTAATCTATCTTCTGTAATATCCCCTATTATCCTTATGGCAAGGCCCGGACCGGGAAAGGGATGTCTCCATATAATATCATCCGGCAGCCCCAACTCAGAACCCATTTTTCTAACTTCATCTTTAAAAAGCTCCTTTAGGGGTTCGACAAGTTCGAAACCCAACTCCGAAGGCAACGCCCCCACATTATGATGGCTTTTAATAGTAACAGTAGGCCCTCCATGCGCAGAAACACTTTCTATAATATCCGGGTAGAGAGTGCCCTGTGCCAGGTATTTGATATCAGCAATTTTATTTGCTTCATCCTTAAATACATCAATAAATTCATGACCGATAATTTTCCGTTTCTGCTCCGGGTCGGTTACCCCTGACAATTTCTCTAAAAACCTCTCCCTCGCATTCACAAAATGTAAATCTACCTTGAAATTCTCTTTAAAGGTTTTAATCACACTTTCTGATTCGTTCATTCTCAGCAATCCGTTGTCTACAAAAACACATGAAAGATTACTGCCTATCGCATTATAAATAAGGGCTGCGGCAACGGCAGAATCAACGCCACCTGATAAACCACATATAACTTTTTCTTTCCCCACCTGCTTTTGTACTTTCTCTACAGCACTCTTTATATAGGAACTCATCTCCCAGTCTCCGGAACAGCCGCAGATTTTGAAAAGGAAATTATTCAGAATTTGTTTACCGGATGGAGTATGCGTAACTTCCGGATGGAATTGTACACCGTAGAAATCCCTTTCTTTATGTCTTGCCGCAGCGTATGGACAATTATCAGAATACGCAAGAGACTGAAAATCATCAGGAAGTTCCATTGCCTGATCGCCATGGCTCATCCAGACATCTATAGAATCATCCAGTGAAGAGAATAGAGTGGAATGGTCCTTCACGGTACATCTGGTATTTCCATATTCTCTATTTTCCGAAGAATTTATTTCAGCACCTAATATCTGGCTACCCAATTGAAACCCATAACATATTCCCAAAACCGGTATATCCATATAAAGCAGCTTCTCATTACACCTTGGTGCGCCTGAAGCATAAACACTGGCAGGACCACCGCTCAAAATAATTCCTTTAGGATTCTGTTGTTTGACGTCTTCAGGAGTTATTTTATGTGATACTATTTTACTATAAACGTTTTGCTCCCTGATTCTCCTTGCAATCAGATGAGAGTACTGTGAACCGAAGTCAACAACAAGTATAGCTTCGTGTGTTTTACTATGCATTTTTCCTGAAATTATAAAAATAATTTTTCTAACTCTATGAAACAGAACAACATTACCGCTTCTTTTTTGCGGTTAATAGTATATTCAAACCTGGATCTCTTTTTTTTAGACTGTACACGTAATACAATATATCATTGAAATAATCAAGTCAGTTTTTTTTTATATACAAAAAACTAAAATCATGGCAGTTTCAGGGTGTTAAAAATCCCTTGACTTTATTTTTTTATTGGGTATATTCAATCCGAAATTCAGGCAAAATACTCTTTTAAAGATTAAGGGAGTATGTTATCATGGAGCCCGTTTAATTCAGCAAGCAGGCAAAAGGAGGAATACATTGAAAGTAGCAGAATTAGCGCAATACAAACAAATACTTTTAGATCTCAGGAAAAAACTGGTTGGCAATGTGACCTTTATGGAGGATGAAGCATTAGGTAAATCCAGACAAGATGCATCCGGAGATCTATCAAATGTCCCTATCCACATGGCAGATGTAGGCACCGATAATTACGACCGCGACTTGACGATTGGATTGATCCAAAATGGCGAAGAAGAGTTGAAGGCTATTGATAATGCACTGGAAAGAATAGGCAATAAAACATATGGCACTTGTGAGGAATGTGGAAAGAAAATTGCCAAAGCACGTCTTGCGGCATTGCCTTATGTAAACAACTGTATAGAGTGTCAGAGGCTGGAAGAAGAGGGAGAAGAGGGAGAAGAAGAAACTGGCTAATAGTAAGATATCGAGAAATACTACGCTGTTTTTGATTGTTACTTTTTGTGGTATTCTTCTTGATCTTATAACAAAATGGATAGTATTCGAGAAATTAAATGGCACCGGCAGGCTTGTCATTATAAAAAGATTTTTAGGATTTGTTTGCAGTCGAAATGAGGGTGTTGCCTGGGGCTTTGCCCAAGGCCGAAACAACATACTCATTTTTTTTTGTATAACCGCTATAGGTGCAATTCTGTGGTTTTATAAAACCTTCGACAAATCTGGAATAATCCCCCATATTGCTTTTGGCATGATACTTTCAGGTGCTATTGGGAATTTATGGGACCGAATCTTCCATCACCATGTCAGAGATTTCATAGATGTCCATTTGGGGTTTGGGTATCATTGGCCAACATTTAACATAGCAGACGCTCTCATATGTGTGGGAGTATGCCTGATTCTTTATGATACATTATTTACAAAGAAACAGGAAAATCCGCTTACACGGAAGAATGCGATCTCGTAAGCTCCTGATATTTGTTTAATAAACGTAGAGTAATTTTACCGGGGGTTCCCGTAGCAATTTTTCTACCGTCTATATTAGCAACGGGAATTATCTCCGCGGCAGTTCCAGTCAAAAAGCACTCATCAGCATTAAACAGATCACCCTGAGCCAACTGCTCTTCTCTCACGGTTATACCGTCTTCTTTTGCAAGATCGATAACAACGTCTCTCGTTATACCTATCAGAATTCCCGCGGAAGCAGGAGGTGTAAAAATCTCATTATTTTTAACAATGAAAATATTATCTCCGGTACACTCTGCAACATAACCTTCTGTATTTAACATGATACCTTCGGCAGCACCGGCATTAATACATTCTATTTTTGCAAGAATATTATTAAGATAATTCATAGATTTTATCGAGGGACTGAGTGCTTTTGAATGATTGCGTATAGTCCGGACAATAATTGCATCAAGACCCTTCTCATATAGCTCTTTAGGATACAGCTGTATGGTGTCTGTTATAATTATTATTTGTGACTCCTCACAATTAAAAGGATCAAGCCCAAGTTTTCCCTCTCCCCTGGTTACTATCAACCGAATATAAGAGTCTCTTAAATTATTTGCCTTTAGTGTATCCAAGACAGCATTTTTAAGCTCATCCCTGGTCAACTTTATTTCCAGAGAAATCGCCGCTGCAGAATCGTAAAGTCTGTCAATATGTTCTGAATGTTTGAATACAGTACCATTGTAACACCTGATCCCTTCAAAGACCCCATCACCATATAACAACCCGTGGTCAAAGACAGAAACCTTCGCCTCTTCTTTTGGGTATAAATTTCCGTTTATATATACCTTCGGCCCCATCTACTACAATGCTCCTTTTAATTCCTGGAATAATTAATAATTTTACCATCAGCCATTCTCACTACATGACTGGCCAATTCCGCAAACCTTTCATCATGAGTAACTATTACCACTGTCTGCTTCGTATTTTCATTCAAATCCCAAATTAATTTCTGAATTTCACTTCCTGACTTTGTATCAAGATTACCTGTTGGTTCATCACATAACAATATCTCAGGATCATTCATTAATGACCTGACAATCGCCACTCTCTGTTTCTCTCCGCCAGAGAGTTCGTTTGGTCTATGATTTATTCTATCCTTAAGACCCACACGTTCTAAAAGCTGAATTGCTTTTTCCGTATGATACTTCTTCGATGTTGATTTAAAAAATCTTCTGCCAATCAGGCGAGGCATCAAAACATTTTCTAATGCGTTAAAATCCGGTAACAGATGATAAAACTGAAATACAAACCCGAAAATCCTGTTCCGCTTTTCTGCCAACTTTTTCTGCCCCATAATACTCAAATTTTCACCTTTAAAACTCACATGACCTGAAGTAGGAGTATCTAATATACCCAGAATATGGAGGAGTGAGCTTTTTCCAGCACCAGAAGCGCCTAAAATGATTAATATCTCACCCTTTTTTATATCCAGATTTACACCATCGAGCACACGGATAGACGTTTTGCCAATTGTATATTCCTTGCAAATTTCTTTCGCACACAGATAACTGTTATCAATCTCTTCTATCATATCTTAAAAAAACAAAAAATTTGGTGTTTATAACACTTCGACTCCAGTCAGTGTACCGAATTTCCTGGTTCACTGCGAAATGTCATCCTGAGCCGAGTCGAAGGATAACTTTGTATCAACAACACCCTGCTTTATCAAGACTGTTGCCGCAGCAAAGGAAACAAAATTACATCTCTAATGGAAGTACTGTTTGTCAGGACCATTACCAACCTGTCAATTCCTATTCCTAAACCACCGGCAGGTGGCATTCCGTACTTAAGGGCCTTTAAGAAATCTTCGTCTATCTTACCTTCAGTATCTTCATCAGCTACTTGTTCACGAAATCGTTTACTTTGTTCTAGCGGTTCATTGAGCTCTGAATAGGAATTGGCGAGTTCCATTGTCGCAATGTACAATTCAAACCTCTGTGCCAGGTGAGGATTATCTTCACAGGATTTCGTTAATGGACAGATGCTGACAGGATAGTCAATTACGAATGTCGGGTCCCACAACTCTTTTTCAACAAGCTCTCCGAAAATATGTTCAGCAATAACATCCTTGTGAACATCTTCAACCTCAATACCTAATTCTTTGCCTTTTGCTTTTAATCCTTCTTCATCGTCTAAATCCACAGAAGCGTACTTAGACAACAGGTCAGAGAATGTACACCTCTTCCAAGGAGGTGACAAGTCAATACTACGTTCACCATAAGGAATTTCAAACTTGCTATACATATCTTGCGCTAAACCGGTAACAAGGCTTTCGGTCAACTCCATCATCCCGTTATAGTCGCTGTATGCCTGATATAGCTCCATCATCGTAAACTCCGGATTGTGCCGTGTCGATAAACCTTCATTCCGGAAATTACGGTTAATTTCATAAACCCTCTCCATCCCTCCAACAAGAAGTCTCTTTAAATACAATTCAGGCGCTATCCTCAGAAACAGATCCATATCCAGCACGTTATGATGAGTAATAAAAGGCTTTGCCACCGCCCCCCCCGGAATGGACTGCATCATAGGAGTTTCAACTTCAACAAAGTTTCTTTTATCAAGAAAATTCCTGATTGATTTTATGATATTAGACCTCTTTAAAAAAAGGCCCATTACATCGTCATTTGACGAGAGGTCAATATAACGCTGCCTGTACCTGATCTCAACATCCTTTAAACCATGCCATTTTTCAGGTGGAGGAAGCAGCGCTTTGGAAAGAACAGTAAAGTCATCAGCAAAAACGGTTATCTCACCAGTCCGAGTCTTAAATACTCCACCCTCTACACCAATAATATCTCCGAGGTCAAGCAGACGAAAAATTTCATATTTTTCTTCTCCCACATTATTCAGTTTAACATAAACCTGGAGTTTGCCGGTCCAATCCTTAAGGTGAAGAAAAGAAGCCTTACCCTGGCGCCTCATAGTCATTATTCTGCCTGCGCACTTCACCTTCTTACCTTCCTCTTCCTCCGAGTAAGCGTCTATAACTTCCTTTAAAGGTGTGGCGTGGTCATAACCTGCACCATAAGGATCAACTCCTTTTTCTCTGAGTCTGTTTAATTTTTCAATCCTGGTCTGTTCAAGAGTTTCCAATGTGTTCCTTTAACGTATTAACATTATGATGTCATACATCCAATGCTATTGTCTTCCCTTAAGATGAGTTTGGGGATTTGATGAGAAAAATAGTGAGTTAAACTTAAGAGAATATTTTAGCAACAAAGAATATACTGTCAAGTTAAAACGCAAATCGAATAACTTTATAGCCGTTAAACCGTTTTTGGTACCAAATTCATGTCTGACACCTTATACGAAGTGAGAAAATTATTCAATTTCTTTCTCATTTTTGTTCCGACTGGTGCCTGTTTGTCTTTCTCCTTGAATATATGATTTAAAACTATTAATATTGAAAAAATGGATCAAGGTTTTTCCAAAAAAGAGCGATTGTTGAAACGAAAAGAATTTCAGCATGTCTTTGATAATGGAGAGAGATATGGAAACGATCAGTTAAAGATATACGCGTTATCAAATGGCGGATCTGTATCCCGACTGGGCCTCGTTGTGGGAAGAAAATTTGGCAACGCACCCAGGCGTAATAGATTTAAGCGAATTCTTCGAGAAGCATACAGATTAAATAAAAGTTTATTGAGCAGTGGAGCAGACATAGTTGTAATTCCAAGGCAGGGTTTAAAAGAACTCACATTAATGACAATCGAAGAAAAGTTCAAAATAATCCTGACACAAATTAACAATAAGTTAAAGAAATGAAATATTTAATTGTTAAGTTCATACGAACGTACCAGATAATTCTGTCACCAATTTCACGCCCATCGTGCCGCTTCTACCCAACATGCTCACAATATGCTGTAGAAGCAATTGAGAAAAAAGGAATTATTGTAGGGTTATTAAAGGGAATCTGGAGAGTTGTAAGATGTAATCCTTTTGGCGGATCAGGATATGATCCGGTTAAATAAAATGATCAATACGGACAAAGAAATCATTGAATGTGTACCAAACTTCAGTGAAGGACAGAACACCGGTATTATAGATAAAATCGCATCATCTGTACAATCAACCAAAAACGTTAAACTCCTGAATGTGGAACCTGACAGGGATTACAACAGGACGGTAGTCACCTTTGCCGGAGAACCGAACAGTGTAAAGGAAGCGGCATTTAAAGCAATATCTACTGCATCTGAGCTTATTGACATGTCACGGCAGAGAGGAGAGCATCCAAGGATAGGAGCAACGGATGTCTGCCCCATAATACCTGTCGCAAATACAACAAAGGATAAATGTGTAAAATTATCAAATGAACTTGGAAAAGATGTAGGCGAAAAGCTTGGCATCCCTGTATATCTGTATGAAGATTCTGCAAAGTCAACAGAAAGGAAAAAACTTGAAAATATCAGAAAAGGTGAATATGAAGGTCTGGAACAAAAACTGAAAGATTTAATACCTGATTATGGACCTGCAGAATACAATGATACGGTCAGGAGGTCCGGCGCCACAGTGATTGGGTCGAGATTTTTCCTGATTGCTTATAACGTGAACCTGAACACCAGGGACGTGAGTATAGCAGACAAAATAGCAAAAAAGATAAGAGAGTCAGGCTCTATGATAGTTGATAAGACTGGCTTAAAAAAGAGGGTCCCGGGAATATTGAAATATGTAAAGGCAATAGGCGTAGAGCTAAATGAATACAACATAACACAGGTTTCCCTGAACCTTACTAATTATAAAGAAACTGCTATTCACAAAGTATTTGAAACCATAAAGGCCCAGGCAAAAATATATGGTATAGAGGCGACCGGAAGTGAGATAATTGGCCTTGTTCCAAAAGAAGCTCTTTTAGAGGCCGGTATCTTTTATACTGATGGTAATTCTGAGGACAATCTTATAAAGGCGGCAATAGAACACCTTGGCTTAAGTCAATTAAATATTTTCGAACCGGAAAAGAAAATAATAGAAAACCTGTTATGATATACATTGTCAGGCTAAAAACCTTTTCTTTTTATACATGGTATCATTATACAATTGACATCTTCTGAAAGGTTTGTTAACCTGCAAAGCCGTCAGTAAATATTAGATTAAAAAGTAAAAACCAGAAAATGATTTTACTTTTTTTCATATTATATAAACTTTATCCACGACATACGAGGAGCCCTGAAACGGTTTACCTGGCTTTTGCTTTTGGTTTTATTGTAATTGTCTTTACCAGCTTTGGTATTGAAAGACTGTGGTCGAAGTATCTGAACACAAAGATCGTCAAAACGTTTCTTCTACCGGGTACTATAATCCACGAATTAAGCCATACCTTTCTATGCCTGATTACAGGTACTACCATTAAAGAGCTTAATATTTTCAAGATCGAAAACAGTGGTATACAACACGACAGGCCAAAAGTCCCCTATCTATTTGATTTCTTCATAGCAACTTCCCCTATCTTCGGCTGTGCTTTTGTGCTTATCTTAACCTCCATAATCCTTAGAAATCCCATTCAAGTGCATGAATCCTTACCAAATGAGATGAAATTCTCTATGAAACTGGTATTTGACTACGCAAAGAATTTTCTGGATATAATATGGCTGACACTTGATACATTCTGGAAAAGTGGATTTAAGAGTATAAGTTCCATTTTATTCATAATTGCATCTATCATTTTTGCTGTATCCATGGCACCACACAAAAGTGACATAAAGTATATAGTGTTAGGGTTTCTTATCATTGGAACAGCTCTATTTTCTCTTGAGATGTTTGGTATATCACTTCTAGACTATAAATGGTGGGATCAGGCGTTACAGAACTCCTGGAGAATAGTCACTTATATCATTTCACTATTGCTAACTATCCTATTTATAACCTCCGTGATAATCGGATTTATAAAAGGAATCAAGTTGACTTTGGGACATAAAAGCTGATGACAAAAACAATCTACTATTCCCACTTCAACTCACCATTCGGTACTGTCTTTATTGCAAAAACGGCCAGTGGCATTTGCTTTATTCATCTTTCGACAACCTCAGAATCTCAATTTCAATCACTTCTGAAAAAAAGATTCAGAGAAAATTATTTTAGGGATGATGACAAACTTGATAATGAAATAGATGAACTGATTGATTACTTTAATGGAGATCAAGTAAATTTCAAATCCGCGTTAGATTTAAGCATCGGAACAGAATTCCAGAGAAAGGTCTGGGAAAAAATAGGTGAAATACCTTACGGAGAGCTCAGGACCTATAAATGGATTGCCAGTAAAATAGGCAATCCAAATGCGGTCAGGGCTGTTGGCAATGCCGTAGGACAGAACCCGGTACCTCCAATAATACCATGTCACCGTGTAATACGTTCAGATGGAAATCTCGGGGGATTCTCTTCGGGAATTTCACTGAAAAAGTGGCTATTAAAACTGGAGAAATAAATCGTTAAATGGCGGAGAGGCCGGGATTCGAACCCGGGGTCCCACTATCAGCGAGACAATGGGTTAGCAACCCACCGCTTTAAGCCGCTCAGCCACCTCTCCAAACACAATGGTTTAAAACACTTCTCTTAAGTCTATATTTAAATCCGTTATAACTTGAGAAGTCAAGATATCGATCTTATCATAAGTCTTGACTGTTTCAAACGAGCCGTCTTTTAACAACCTGAATTCGACGTTACCTACAATCGGGTTTACTATCCAATACTCTTTAACACCGTATTTCGAATAAACCTTACTTTTTGATCTCCCGATCTCTTTTTAAGGATGAAGAGGAGACTATCTCTACTACCAAATCCGGAGTACCACTAACGTTATTCTCCGTAACAATATTAAAACGTTCATGATTGATACTTACCTCTACGTTAATTTGGCGGAGGGAGTAGGATTCGAACCCACGGTCCCGTTGCCAGGACTGCAGTTTTCAAGACTGCCGCCTTCGTCCACTCGGCCATCCCTCCTGAAATATTACCCCGAGAAGCGGAGCTTAGCTCTGTAAAAAAATGTTTTTATTCTTTAACCTTAGCCCACTTTGGATACTTTTAATATGAAACTATTCGCATTAAAATTATAAGTTATCCCACTTACAGACCTCTTCAAGGACTGTTTTTGCTACATATATTGGAGTATTACCCTGCATAGCAAGAGCAATTGCATCACTTGGTCGTGAATCTATCTCTAAAGCGCTACCATTTTGTCTTATTATTATTTTCGCATAAAAAGTATTATTCTTTAAATCACTTATTTCAATCCTTTCAATACCTCCACTTAACTGCACTATCACACTTGTGAGCAGATCATGTGTAAGCGGCCTCGGGGTTGGTATTTCTTTTACCGCCCTGTCAATGGCCCATGCCTCGTGCAAGCCGATAACGATCGGAAAACTTCTCTGTCCGTCTTTTTCCTTAAGAACAATTATCTGATGGTCGCTTGTTTCAGATATCATTATCCTTGATAATTCCATATGAACCATCACAGTATTTTCCTCGAAAAATATTGATAATACCACGAAAATTCTAACATACACGGTATCTTTGTCAACATTATTTTAAAATACGGAAAAGCAAATAGAATTAAAACGTGTGTAGGCATTATCCCCCTATTCACCACCTGTACTGCATTGTGTTTGGCATTGATTGTACTTCTATTATCTGGACAATACCTATTGACACTAAATGTGGTGACTGCTATACTTCCACCACTTCATCAATCTTATTTTAACCGATAACCGTAACATTCTAACATAAGTGTATGTTATTAAAATCAATAATTCTGGGACTAATACAGGGGTTGACAGAATTTTTACCGATCAGCAGTTCCGGACATCTCGTAATCGTTGAAAATTTATTAAATATGGAAACCCAGGGTGTTGTTTGGGAGATAGCATTACATTTCAGTACGCTTTTGGCCATATTCGGTGTTTTCTACAAAGATATATTCTCAATCTTAAAAAGCGCTTGCCTGTCCTTCAAAAAACTCTTCTCTGGTGAAAGTATTATTAATATTTTTAATAACGACCCCGATACGCGCATTTTTCTTCTGATAATAATTGGAACAATACCTACCGTCTTAATAGCGTTCTTCTTCAGGAACTCGTTCGAAAGTCTTTTCAACAAACCTGGAGTTGCAGGGTATATGCTAATCTTAACCGGTACGCTACTATGGTTTACCAAGTATAATTTAAGGAGAAAAAGCAATAAAGAACATTTGGGGATTTTTGATGCCTTGATAATTGGAACGGTACAGGGGCTTGCAATAACCCCCGGTATATCACGTTCAGGTTCAACAATAGCAACAGCTACTTACAGGGGAATTGACAGAGAGACATCTGCCAGGTTCTCCTTTCTGTTAGTCATACCTGTGATTCTTGGGGCAATGACAATGATGGCAAAAGAGACCATTACTCTTAAAAGTGATGAAATGTTATTTCTTGTAATCGGAAGTGTTGTTGCCGGCATAACCGGCTACATTTCTTTACGCATCTTAATGAGAATTGTTACGAATGGAAAGTTACATCTTTTCTCTTATTACTGTTGGTCGGTTGGGTTGTTTGTAATCATTTATTTCATATGAATGACTATCTGACACGATCCAGGAATCTACCGAAAAGTTTTCTTTTTATTTTGCCACTTTTAGTGTTTTATGAAATTGGCTTAGTCCTATATGGCACTGAAACAAAAAATACTGCCGGCATTATCGTAAAAAAACCATTTGAGATTTTTGGAGATAACGCAGCCCTGGTATTCAACTCCTTAATTATCATCATCTCCTTCTGCTCGATATTTTATATTGAGAAAAAAAATCACTTGAGTTACAGAATTTTCATTCCTATGTTTTTTGAAAGTGTGGTTTATGGTTTTGCCATTGGGTACGTTACACTGTTTTTTGTACATGGATATTTACCATTTGATATTAGTAACTCATATGTACAAAGTTTCATAAAAGGAATAATTATCTCTTTAGGCGCAGGTATATATGAAGAAATACTCTTTCGGATGCTTCTGTTAAGCGCTCTTTACTTTATAATAATCAAGGCTTTGAGGATCAACCCGATAATAGGTTCTTTTATAAGCATACTAATATGCGCTTTCATTTTTTCTATCATGCATTATATAGGACCATCATCTGATAATTTCTCTATAAGCAGTTTCTCATTTCGTCTGGTTGCCGGGATTATTTTATCTGCTATCTTTGTTTTTAGAGGCTTAGGGATTGCAGTGTATACACATGCAATTTATGATATTCTGGTAATCCAGAAGGCTTATATCATAACATAGACAAACAAACCAGTTAAGCAGTATACCCTAAATAGACCATTCTCTCTCAAAAGCTGCAAAAAATAAATTAAAGAGAGTAAAAGATTAGAAATTTATGTTATAATACCTTGTTTTTACAAATTAACAATTTGATTCGGTATCGTTAAATGGAAAATATAATAGTGGGCATTACAGGGGCCAGTGGTGCAGTTTATGGGCAACGCCTCTTACAGGCTTTGAGTGACAAATCATATCCAATTCATTTAAGTGTATCAGAAGCAGCCATAAAAGTGATTGAGAGTGAATTAAACCTCACTTTAAACCTGGACAAGTTCAATATCAGCAAATTTATTGATAGGGAAAACCACAGCATAACTTATCACCATATATCAGATATTGCAGCATCCATCTCAAGCGGCACATTAAAAACTAAAGCAATGATTATAGTGCCATGCAGCATGAACACGCTCTGTTCAATAGCAAATGGTATTGCGTCAAATCTCATTCAACGCGCGGCAAGTGTTACTTTAAAAGAGGGAAGGAAATTAATTGTCATGCCTCGTGAAACGCCTTTAACGTCAATACATCTTGAAAATATGTTGAAATTGTCAAAAGAGCAAACCTGTATCCTGCCTGCCATGCCAGGATACTATTACCACCCGAAAACTATAGATGATCAGGTTGATTTCATGGTAGGAAAAGTCCTTGACTATCTTGGAATAGAGTATCTACCGTACACTAAAAAGAGTTATGAAGTGTGGAGAAATATCAATTCTGAATTAATGACTACTTAGAAATAACATTATGGATGACAATAAGAAAAAAAGTAGAACAGGCTTCTGGATTTCAACTTCACTGGCAATATTCTTTTTTCTTTGCTGTGTTGTATTATTCATTTCGTTGATAGGACTATTCGTTTTAAAAGGCGCTATTACAACACAGGTTGAAGACAAAAGCACCAAAAAGCTTGCTGAGACTATAATAGGGGGAACGGGCACCGACAAAATTCTTCTTATTCCATTAAAGGGTGTTATTACCGGACAATCATCAAAGAAACTTTTTCAGGAAACGCCCAGTATCGTTGACAGTGTAAAACATCAACTCGAACAAGCACGGAATGATAACAACATAAAAGCGGTCATACTGGAAATTAACAGTCCTGGAGGCGGAATAACAGCAAGCGATATTATTTATAAAGAAATCCTGGAGTTTAAAGAGGAAACAAATAAGAAGGTAATTGTCAGCATGCAGGATGTTGCGGCATCAGGCGCTTATTATATTTCAGCTGCAGCAGACAAAATCATCTCCCATCCCACTACAATTACCGGAAGTATTGGAGTCATCATGCCCCTTATCAATTTTGCCAATCTAGCAGAGAAGTACGGCATTGAAGATAATTCTATAAAATCAGGTGATATGAAGAGTATTGGCTCACCTCTTAATAAAATGTCTGATGCTGAGAAAAAAGTGTTATATGACATTGTAGACGAAATGTATACAAGGTTTGTGAACATTATTGCCGTTGGTAGAAATATGGAAATAGAAGATGTTAGAAAGCTGGCGGATGGAAGAATATATACAGGGAAACAGGCATTGGATAACGGGCTGGTAGACCACTTGGGCTATGTCAATGATGCAATCACTTTAACCAAAGAGATAACAGGTCTAAAAGATGCAAAAATTATAAGATACAAAAGGATGTTTAATCTGGCAGACGTCTTTACTGGTTCAATGGATCGTCTATTGTGTAACCCAACAATCAAGTTTAGTTTAAATGTCTCAACAGAAAATGATTCCCCAGGATTTATGTACTTATGGACAGGGTACCAACAAAACTACCTCTTCAAATGGCCCACATTCAATTGAACGCAACAATTCATATTGTCAAATCATCAAAACGCCAAAATGACAAAAGACTAAGATAACCGATAGATATAGAATTCTGATATCGGAGAATTAATGTTACAAGGCAGAATTATGAAAAATGACACTCTTCACAATAGACAGAAGGAATCTAAACGATCTTCAGGACCAGGACTGATAAAACAGTTGATTGTATTGGCACTGATCCCGGCCCTTATAGTAGGCGGTTTCATGGCAATTCTGCTGTTTGGTGAATTTGATGCGAAAAAAAAGGCTGAACAGATCAAGAGTATCACTGACTATATGGTAGTAGCCAACCAGGTCGTTCACCAGTTACAGAGGGAGTGCGGAATATCTGCCGGATATATTGCCAGTAATGGAAGTAATATGAAAGAGGCGATGAAGAAGCAGAGACGACTTACAGACAAGTATTACACGGTTATGGACAAAGACACAAAATCATTGAATATGGCAAAGCTTGGTTATAAATTTGCCAGACGCGCAAATATCTCATCAAGAAAACTATTGGAACTGCCTTCTATCCGAGAAAAAATTTCTTCATTAACAATCGAAAATAATGAATCCAATGCACACTATTCTGAGATAATAGACGACATCATCGCGACATTTCAAGAGGCAAGCGTTATTATTAAGGACTCTAAACTTTCATTTCCATTTACGGCCTGTATAAATCTCATCATGGCGAAAGAAATGGCAAGCAGTGAAAGGGCAATTTTAACCGGGTTTGCAACAGTAGACAAACCTGTCACTGAGGCAGAAATACATACCTGGATGCAAGCATATAAAGGACAGAATGCTTTACTCGCGGTTTTTAAATATCAGATTACAGAAGAGCAACAGAATGAGTTTCATACAAAAATGAGTGAGTCAAATATAACGGCGGTAAAAAATATGCGTAAACAAATCAGTAAAAATCTTTCAAACGGTAATTTTGGACTGAAACCAGAATCTGTTATTACTGCTACAACCGGACGGATTGATGATCTGAAACAAGTTGAAGATGCTCAACTCCAGGAACTCCTTAAAAAAGCAACAGTATTATCCTCGGAAAAAATAATTTCTGTTATTATTTATTCCGGTTTGACTGGTGGGTCTGCAATCGCAATGTTTGTGCTGTGTTTTCTTATAGCAAGGAGTATAACCAAACCTATAACTACACTTTCAAAAGCAGCAAAAAGTGTCGCGGCAGGAGAACTCAACCACAATATTGAAATAAAATCCGGAAGAGAAATTGAAGAATTAGCGGATAGCTTTAACGATATGATATCCAACTTACGCCTGACGATGAAAAAGAATGACACCCACAACTGGCTCAAAACCGGCCAAATGGAACTGAATGTAAAAATGCGAGGTGAGCAGGATACTGAAACATTGGGCAATAATATCATTGGATTCCTAACCGAATATTTAAACGCACAGATTGGGATATTATATATGTCTGATAAAGATAATCGCCTTAAACTAATAGGTAGTTATGCATACTCCCAACGAAATAGTATTTCGAATGAGTTTATGCCAGGTGAGGGACTGGTGGGTCAGGCGGCAATAGAGAAAAAACATATTCTTTTAACAAATTGTCCTGATGATTCTATCAATATTAACTCTGGCATAGTAGCAGCGACTCCAAAACATATCCTGATTTTTCCATTAATATTCAATAACAAGGTAAGAGGTGTTGTTGAAATCGGATCTTTACACCAATTTCATGATATTTCAATTACCTTACTGGAACAGGTTGCGGAGGGCATTGCTATTGCGTTGAATACTGTTACATCCAGAAATCGTACTGAGATCCTTCTTAAACAGACACAGCAACAGTCAGAAGAACTACTGGCACGTGAAGAGGCTCTACACCAAAGCAATGAGGAACTTGAAAAAAATACCATTGCTTTAAAAGAATCTGAAGTAAGACTGCAGAACCAACAAGAAGAGCTTCGTCAGATCAACGAAGAGCTTGAGGAACAAAAAGAGTATGTAGAAAAAAAGAACAAGGACCTGCAAGATGCAAGAAAGACTATTGAGGAACGAGCCAGGGAACTGGAACAAAGCAGTAAATATAAATCTGAATTCCTTGCCAATATGTCCCATGAACTCAGAACTCCATTAAATAGCATCCTCCTTTTATCAAGGCTCCTTGCTGAAAACAAAGACGGCAGTTTATCAGAGGACCATGTAGAATCAGTTCTATCAATTTATTCATCAGGTAACGACTTACTTGGGCTTATTAACGATGTGCTGGACCTGTCAAAAGTAGAAGCAGGCAAGATGGATCTCCAGATAGAAGATATGTATTTACAGGATTTTTGTAACAATATAAAACGAAATTTTCAGCATACTGCCAAAGAAAAAGGTATCAGCTTGAATATTGAGATCACAGATGGGTTACCGGAGTATATTCGTACTGACGAACTGAGAGTTGAGCAGGTTGTGAAAAACTTCCTTTCTAACGCATTCAAATTTACTTCAGAAGGAAGTGTGTCATTACAAATTAGCCGTACAAATGAATTACAAAAAAGTAAATCAGACCAGATTAAGAGTATTTCATTTTCCGTTATAGATACAGGAATTGGTATTCCGGAAGACAAACAAAAAGTAATCTTTGAAGCATTTAAACAAGCTGATGGCACTACAAGTAGAAAGTATGGTGGAACAGGGCTTGGGTTGTCCATTTCAAAAGAGCTTGCCCACTTGCTTAATGGAAAAATTCAGATGAAAAGTACATGTGGAAAGGGAAGCACCTTTACGCTTTATCTCCCGGAAACATTTGACCCGGAAACTAAAATAATAAAAAAAGACCCAGTATCATCATCAGTAAATATCGAACCAGAAACATACATCAGTAACAGACGGGAAATGCAAGCAAACCGGAAAGAGATAGAGGAAAACATCAAAGATGACAGAAAAACAATTTCAGAAGAAGACAAATCCGTACTTATTATTGAGGACGATCCTGCATTCTTAAAAATCCTGAGGGATTTAACACGTGAACATGGCTTTAAGTGTCTAGTCGCAGGAGATGGGAAAACAGGTCTTCAATTCGTGGATTATTACAAACCCAGTGGTATAATCCTGGACGTAAACCTTCCTGGCATCAACGGATGGACTGTTATGGCAAGGCTGAAAGACAACCCGGAAACCCGTCACATACCTGTTCATTTCATATCCGCATCTGACAATAAGTTCGATGCTATAAAAATGGGAGCAATAGATTACGTGACAAAACCGGTAAGCCCTGAAGTGATTAACCAGGTATTTGCAAAATTTAATAAAATAATATCAAAACCCGTAAAAGACCTCCTTGTCGTAGAAGATAATTCGGAACAGGCAGATATGATATCAAGTATAATTGGCAGTGGAGATGTCAGAGTCACGATTGCCTCAACTGCCGTAGAAGCCTATAACAAAATATTATCCGGTGTGTTTGACTGTATGGTGTTAGACATTAGCCTTCCTGATATGCCGGGTGTAGAATTACTCAATAAGATCAGAACAAATGAAGAACTCTTTCAACTGCCTGTCATTGTTTATACCGGCAAAGAACTTACGAAAAAAGAGAAAAAATTAATAGATGAATTCGCAGCAACAACTATTACTAAGGGAGCAGGTTCTCATCGAAAGCTCCTGGATGAGACGACTCTATTTCTACACCGTGTCGAAGCAAACCTTCCTGAAACACAACAAAAGATACTTCGAAGAATTCATGACAAAGAAGCTATTCTGGCCGGGAAAAAGATACTGGTTGTAGACGATGATATGCGAAATGTTTTCTCAATCAAAAAGGTCCTTGAAGACAAAGACATAAAAATATTAATTGGAAAAAATGGTAAAGAGGGATTAACATGCTTAAACGATAACCCGGATATTCACCTGGTACTCATGGATATTATGATGCCTGAAATGAACGGGTACACAGCCATAAAAGAGATTAGAAAACAGGAAAGATTTAAGAACCTCCCTGTTATTGCACTAACAGCAAAGGCGATGAAAGGAGATCGTGCCAAGTGTATAGAAGCTGGCGCCAACGACTACCTGGCCAAACCATTTGATATTGACAGGCTATTCTCAATGTTAAGAGTATGGCTGTATTAATTACTATTATCACAGATTTGAAAGGTTAGTCATGAAGCTTCTAAGCAAAACAATAGAAAACATTGAGAAAATCTCAATAGATGCAGATGGTAATATAAAAAACAGATTCAGCAAATTAGCCATTCCAACAGGAAGCCTTGGAAGACTCGAAGAGTTTGCAACTATTTATGCCTCAATAAAAGGAGCACTCGACGCCACAATAAAAGATAAAGTTGTTTTTACGATGGCTGGTGATCATGGTGTATGCAGTGAAGGTGTAAGCGCTTTCCCACAAGAGGTAACCGGGCAGATGGTAAAGAACTTCCTTGATGGCGGAGCAACGATAAGCGTTTTAGCAAAACATGTGGGTGCAAGGGTTGTGGTTGTAGATTGTGGTGTTAAAGCAGATTTTAAACCTGTTGAAGGTTTAAAGATTAAAAAAGTAGGATACGGAACAGGTAATATTGCACATGGTCCAGCTATGTCCAGAAACCAGGCGATAAAGTCTCTGGAGACGGGAATTGAGGTATTTAACGAAGAACTCGTGAATGGCATGGATATTATTGCTACCGGTGACATGGGTATTGCTAATACTACGCCAAGTAGCGCAATAATCGCATGTTTAACGGGAGCAGATTTATATAAAGTAACAGGACGAGGAACAGGTTTAGACGATATTGGTGTTGAGAAAAAAATAAAAGTTATAAAAACGGCTTTAGATGTGAATAAACCTGATCCTTCTGATCCAATAGACGTCCTTTCAAAAGTAGGTGGATTTGAGATAGGCGGCATTGCGGGTCTGTGTCTTGCTGCGGCAAGACACAGAACTCCGGTCTTGATTGACGGATTTATCTCTACCGCCGCAGCATTAATAGCATTTTCAATAGAACCGAAGGTCAATGATTACCTCATATCATCTCACAAATCTACAGAAAATGGCCATAAAACTGCATTGGAAAAACTAAAGAAAAGAGCAATTTTAGACTTGGATTTAAGGCTTGGGGAAGGTACCGGGGCCGTATTAGCAATGAGTCTGATCGAAGCCGGTGTCAAAAGCCTGACACAATTGGCAACATTTTCAGAAGCCGAAGTCTCTACACCATGTGTTACGAAGTAAAGTGGAACAGAGTAGTTTAATAAACTACTGGAAAACGCTATAGCAAATTAACAATGAAAATAGAATTAATATCTGTTGGTTCAGAGCTTGTTTGTGGGCAAATCAGAGATTTAAATGCGCCATTTGTCGCATTAAAACTCACTGAACTTGGCTTCAATATTGTTAATCATACTATTTCAAGCGACAATTCTATTCAACTGAAATATTCACTCCAAACTGCATCAGAAAGAGCAGAGTTGATTATCATGACAGGTGGGCTGGGACCAACGAATGATGATATCACAAGGGAAGTTGTTGCCGATTTCTGTAATGTAGCATTAGTATCAGATCAGAAAACGGTAGATCATGTTGAAAACTTGATAGGAAGTATACATAATCAGAAGTTTGTAAATTCCGGGAAACAGGCAAAGGTTCCAGAAGGCGGCATTATTATCCATAACACTACTGGAACCGCTCAGGGTTTTCTTGTAAAAATTTCTCAAGTCAGTATTATTTGCCTACCTGGTGTTCATACGGAAATGGTACGAATGTTTGAAGACTGGGTTGTACCATATATTCTTAGAGAATCAGGAGAACGTAAGAAAAGATATACAAGAGTATTTAGCACATTTGGTATGCCTGAATCTATACTTGATGAAAAAGTCAATCGATTAGTTAAACCAGATAAATACGTATCTTATAGTACGCTTGTAAACAATAGTACTGTTTTAATTCGCGTCACATTATGCGATAGAGATGAGATTAATGCTGGCTCAATACTTGATAATATTGAAAATGAAATTTGTAGAGAGTTGGGAGTGTCTGTTTTCAGCACCCACGAAGATACTCTTGAAAATGTCATCTCTAATATTTTTAAAGAAAATACTCTGACTTTAGCGGTAGCTGAGTCTTGTACTGGAGGCCTGGTTTCTAACTTATTGACAAATGTCCAAGGCAGCTCAGCTTACTTTTTAGGAGGGATAGTATCATATAATAACAAGGTAAAAGAACGACAGCTCAACGTTTCAGAAAAACTCATTAAGGAATTTGGTGTGATAAGTGCAGAGATTGCAAAAGCTATGGCTTCCGGTGTGAGAGAACGTTTACAGGCAGATATAGGCCTCTCAGTTACCGGAATAGCAGGGCCTACTGGTATTGACATAGGGGTTGATCAAAAAAGGCCTGTCGGACTGGTCTATATTGCAACTGCAATAAATGATGATTTGGAGTGTAAAGAGTATCGCTTTTTTGGGTCCAGAGCAGATATTAAAAACCACGCTGCAAATACAGCCCTGAATACGTTAAGACTATCTTTGTCAGGAAAAACAGCAAAACAGTAAAAATATAACTTTACATAGTCATGCTACGTATTAAATTTTCTTCCCTTTGCTCTTCTTCTTTTAAGTATTGCCCTTCCACCTTTTGTTCTCATTCTTTTTCGAAAACCACACATTCGCACTCGTTTTAGAGAGCTCTTTCTGATTCTTATTTTCATAATTTTGTCCTCTGTTGTATATAATAGATCTCTAGCGTTTAAACTGGCAAGATCTCAACTACTCAACTAAATAATGTCATCCGATTTAATAAGCTAAATGCCTTTTTAGCCTATCCTCTCTATAAATTCCATAAATGGATAAAGTCCCTATTCTATAGAATGATAAATATTTGTCAAATAAAAGATGTGTAAAAAAAAAAGAACCTTTTATAAAAGTCATAAAATCCTGTTGACATAAGTATTTAGACTTGATAGCATGTCCCGAAAGCTTTCAATATTTGTTATAAAGGCTTTCGCAAATGAAAGGGGAGAAAGAGAATGCAGACTACAACAAAGAGAGATTTATGTGAGAAAATTGTACGAAAAACTGACAACTCACAACTATTAGTTAAAGAAACGATTCAAATGTTTCTAGACAGAATTGTTCATGAGTTATCACAAGGTAATCGAATAGAATTGAGGGATTTCGGAGTTTTCGAGGTCAAGAAAAGAGCGGGAAGAAAGGCAAGAAATCCTCGTACAGGAGAAGAAGCTTTTGTGCCCGAAAAAAATGTAGTTGTTTTTAAAGTCGGAAAGTTAATGAAAGAGAAGGTAAACAATAACACAACAAGTCCAGAACCAACTGATATTAATAATCAGGTATAGCACATCACAGCAATACAACTTTCATAACATTTTACTCTTATTTTGTAATGTTGGCATCAGAAAATATTTGACTACCACTTCTAATAAATCAAATCCTACCACCATTTAGTCCAAAAAATATATCACATTCAATTCATAACCATAATACAGGGACAAATACCGTCCGCAATCTGATTGAAACAAACGTGAAAGAACATCTCATTAGTTACATCCAAGATCATGAAAAGGAGATAATTCGCCTGGCGACTGAGCTGATTGGAGCCAATACGGTAAATCCACCCGGCAATGAATATCTGGCTGTCGATATTATTAAGAAGTATTTCAACACTCATGGAATCAAGTATGATATTTTTGAGAAGATTACGGGAAGAGCAAACATAATTGGATATATAGGCAATGGAAGCCCAACATTACTTGTTGCATGCCATATGGATGTAGTTCCACCTGGCGACGGATGGGACACAGATCCTTTTAATTCTGTAGTAAAAGACAACAGAATTTTCGGGCGCGGAGCAAATGACAATAAAGGGCAAATGGCTTCAATGCTGGTCCTGTCGAAGTTGTTAAAAGAGAATGAATCTAAACTTAATGGTAGTTTATTAGTAATTGGCGCAGCTGATGAAGAAAAAGGTTCAGGACTGGGACTGGAATACCTGCTTGACGAGTGTGGAATATCTGCTGATTACGCAATTATACCGGATGTTGCAAACAATATGAAAATAATAGACGTTGGAGAAAAAGGGGCTTTGTTTTTAAATATAATATCATACGGCAAGCAGTCCCACGGTTCAACACCGGAAAAAGGTGTTAATGCTATATGGAATATGATTGAGCTACTTAATCAATTAAAAAAATTAAGATATAAATGTTCAACCCATGAGCTGTTTTCTCCTCCAACACTAAACCTGGGCACTATCACCGGCGGAGCAGCACATAATATTGTTCCTGCCAGGTGCGAAGTAAAAATTGATATACGTTATTTACCAGGTGAAACAGAAAAAGAAATCCTGAAAAAAATTTATGAAATTATTACTTCAATTAATAAACATAATCCAACGGCAAAGTTTGACATTCATGTTGATACGCATCTTCCTCCTACCCAGGTACCTGTAGATAACCCATTGATCAGTTTGATTTCAAAACACACTGAGTCAATCCTTGGGATAAAACCAATACCCATGGGATACTCAGGAGTAACGGTATCCAAACAACTAATAGAAAAAGGTATCATGGCCGTTGGGTTTGGCCCAGGCGATGAAGATCAATCACATATTGCAAACGAGTCCATTGAAATCCGGGAACTGATTGATTTTGGAAAAATAATGGGTCTGATAATATTCGATATACTAAAGTAATTATTTATTTTTAAAGAAAAACAAAATTCGTCTTGACTATGATTCTTTGAAATATATAATTTTACTAATAACTGGAAACGGAATACATTAAGTCAGGTATTTCGCATCACAAAAACCTTTTAAGCTTCATTATTAATGTTTTGCTTTTTGCAGTTTAAAAAGTAGTAAAAGATGGCTTCCAATTTAAAAGTAAATTCTAAAAAGAATTACGATAAAACAGAAAGATTGGCTTTCTTAAAAGAGAGGTACAAAAAACTTATATTAGAACCGAGAAAAGAGATAGAATCTGAGATAGAGAAAGACTTAAACGAAGAAGATATAATCGAAACATCATCTGTAGACAGTCTCTATTAGTTGATAGTTTTAACATCTATAATTACTCAACTATTCTAAATCATTCCTGATGAAATATAATATTTTTTATTAACATTCCTTAAAGTAATGGAGTATTAGTAATCCACTTCTCTTTATTAAGAATCTTTTTTTGGATAATAAGTTGTTTCTTAAAAAACAACTTAACATATATCCTGTATACCATAGAATTCAATCATGAGTATAAATGTCGGGGCGTGGCTCAGCTTGGCTAGAGTGTCCGCCTTGGGAGCGGAAGGTCGCTGGTTCGAATCCAGTCGCCCCGACCATTTTACCAGACTGAAGAAAAAAGAAACAGAAGCACACATAATCTGCCACATATACTAATAACAGGTTTGATTTTTGGCTTTTCAAAAAACCAAATCATGATTGCATTTTCCCTGGACAAAAGATACTGAGGACGTTATTCAGACATCATTGTTTCTGGATTTTCCCGATAACAATTTTGAAATGAGTGTAAATAACAGATTTTAACTTTCTAACAAAGTATCCGAGAATCAATATGCGTGTAGCAATGTATTACAACAACAGTGATATCAGAGTGGAAGAGATGCCTGTTCCACAGATTGACCCAAGTGAGGTTTTACTAAAATCACTGGCTTGCGGTATATGCGGCAGTGACGTAATGGAATGGTATCGTATCCACAAAGCACCACTTGTACTTGGACACGAAGCGACCGGTGAAATTGTTGAAGTAGGAGAAGATGTCACTAAATTCAAAAAAGGAGACAGGGTTTTTGTTTCACACCATGTTCCCTGTAATACATGTCACTATTGTTTAAACGGCAATCATACTGTGTGCGATACCCTGCGAACTACAAATTTTGATCCAGGAGGTTTTGCTGAATATGTTCGAGTACCAGAAATCAATGTGGACAGAGGGATTTTTGTACTTCCTGACAATATGTCACTGGAAGATGGCACCTTTATAGAACCTTTGGCCTGTGTGGTTCGAGGCCAGAGGGTTGCGCGTATTGAGCCCGGGCAGACTGTAGTTGTGATCGGCAGTGGAATGTCAGGACTTCTTCATATACTGCTTGCTCGATCACTTGGTGCCGGAAAAATAATAGCGACTGACATAAGTGAATACCGAATGGAGATGGCAAAAAAATTTGGTGCTGATTATGCCATTTCAGCCCATGAAGACCTGCCTTCACATCTGCTCAGTGTAAATAATGGCAGGCTGGCAGATCGTGTGATAGTTACTGCCGGAGCTATCCCTGCATTAAATACCTCCATTAAGTCAGTAGATCGTGCAGGTACCGTGCTTTATTTTGCGCCAGGTGGTCCGAACGATACACTCAACATACCGTTTAATGATTTCTGGAAAAATTGTATTACCTTAATGTCTACCTACGGTGCCAGCCCTCTTGATATTGATGTGGCAATTGAGCTGATTAGTTCACAGCGTGTTCCTGTCAAAGAGATGATTACTCATCGTTTAGGACTTACAGAAACACAACATGGATTTAAACTGGTTAGTGAAGCTAAAGAGTCGATTAAAGTAGTCATTGAACCTCATAAATGAGTATCTTCTGATAAATCAAACCTCAAAAGCTTCAAAAAAATCTCACCCAAATACAATGCATGAACCCGCTCGTTTGTCCACTGATAAAATAAAACAAAATCTTCGTACAAAAACAATA
Source organism: Candidatus Scalindua japonica (assembly GCF_002443295.1). NCBI lineage: Bacteria > Pseudomonadati > Planctomycetota > Candidatus Brocadiia > Candidatus Brocadiales > Candidatus Scalinduaceae > Candidatus Scalindua > Candidatus Scalindua japonica. The sequence goes on from NZ_BAOS01000014.1 coordinate 62,836, forward strand.
GGTCAGGAAATAATTATACTTGATCGTACGGCATCTACAATGGACATTGCAAAGAAAATGCTCAAAGAGGGAGTCCCGGAGGGAACAACTATCTTTGCAGAAGAGCAGATTCGGGGAAGAGGACGGTCTGGGAGAGAATGGTCATGCAAAAAAGGGAAAGGTCTGTTGTTAACTACTGTCTTAAGACCGGTAATCCAACCGGAAAAATCTTACCTTTTGATGGTTTTTACTGCAGTTGCAATTGTAAAAACTATCAGGGACATCTTCAACTTACCGGTTGAAATTGACTGGCCTAATGACATTGTAATCAACAAAAAGAAATTAGGCGGAATAATTGTAGAAACACAAATTCATACCGGGAAACCAAGGGACTACATTGTAGGAATAGGTATTAACGTCAACTTACAAAAACATGAACTTCCTGCTCATATAGATCAACCGGCAACATCTCTTACAATTGAAAAAGAAACATTTATTGACCGTACCAGTTTTGCCAGGGCATTGCTGCAAAACCTCGACTCCTGGTACTTAATATTTAAAGATGAACGTTGTGAGTATATTGTGGAGAAATGGCAGGAATTTTGTGTAAATATTGGAAAAAAGATCAACGTCTATTATAAAAAAAAGAATTTTGCAGGTATTTTTCTCGGCATTGCGAATAATGGAGATTTGATATTACTACTAGACAATGGGCACAAGAAAAAATTTAAAGTTGAACATACTGTCATAGAAAACCAAAAAGTATAACCTGCAATCTCGGATCAGATTTTTGCGTGTACAAAGTTTACTACTATTTTTTCACCATACATCATCTAGTTTTGTATCCTCGTAGTTAATTAATCCCTCATCAAGCTGTTTTTCTACAATCTGCAGCTTTGTCTCTAATTTATTAATTTGTTTTGTCAAATCTCTATAAACTATGAAACCAAGGATTAATAATAAAACCGTGTACACAATTACAAATGCCGTTGCGGGGCTGTCTTTTTGTACTGTATCACGAGACTTAGTAGAATAACCATATGCATCCTTACCTAAAACAGTTTTTCGATTTATCTCTGTTATGTCACTGGATTCAAAAGTTTCCTCTTGCCGCAGGCGGCTGGATCCCTTTACATTATCAGACCGGTCACTCTTGTTCCTCTCCTGTTTAAGCGTATCTGATACATTAATAGGTTCGCATGCCTGCTTTTCCTGTTTTTTTTCATGTTCTACGCCTGTTTTTTGTTTATCATTAACTATTTCCGGAGACTTTTCTGCCTGTTTCTCCTGACTACCAATATCCCCCTTCTGGCTCTCAGCATTTTCTTTTTTATTTTCTTCCTTTAACCATTTTAAGGGATCCGACCCAAGCACACTTTTCTTTTGCATTATGCCGCTCCTTTAAGATACTTTTCCTCTTGAGCAATTATCTCTTTAGTTAATGCCTGATAATCCAGGGCGCCATTGGATTCTGGCGCGTATTCTGTAATTGGCATACCATGGCTTGTTGATTCTGAGAGTTTAATATTCTTTCTAATATTAGTAGCAAACACCTTATCTTCAAAATATTCTTTGATCTTATCAAGCACTGCCTGTCCCAATTTTGTTCTGCTATCATACATACAAGGTATTATTCCAGTAATCTCCAACTTACTGTTCAACCGCTTCTTGATAACATCAAATGTTTGTAATAGCTTGCTTACACCCTGCAAAGCAAAAAACTCGGTTTGTAACGGAATGAAAATTTCATTAGCTACAGTAAGTGCGTTCAGGGTTAGAAGTCCTAATGAAGGCGGGCAGTCAATCAAAACATAATCATACATGTCTAACATCTCTTCAATATAGAACTTAACGATTGTTTCTCGCCCTACCGTGTTAACAAGTTCAACCTCCGCACTTGCAAGATCAATATCAGAAGGTATGATGTCCAGACCACTTACAGATGTTTTTATTAACACTTCAGATGCCTTCTTTTTACCGCACATTAAATGATAAACAGAAGAGTCTTTCCCTTGCACGTTAACTCCGAAGTGGATACTCAAATTGGCTTGAGGATCTAAGTCGATCAAAAGTACTTTTTTGCCAAGCGCAGCCAGACACGCTCCGACATTTGCCGTTGAAGTCGTTTTTCCAACACCGCCTTTTTGATTTATGAACGCAATGCTACGCATTCTGGCCTTCTTATCTTATATGAAATGTATTCTCTGTGGTATATGTACTATTGAAAATTCTATCCTTAAAAATATAGATGTCAAGCATATTTATATAAAAAGCTCACACTAATTATTATATAAAGCCCTGTGATCTCAAATACTTATACATATATTGACAGAAATGTGCCGTTTCTATCCCAATGTTTTTTTCGCGTACATATATTGAAAAAGTACTTGTTAGCAATGATTTCCACACCGACTCCAAATTCCTTCCGTCTGAAAAGTATAAATAATTTTACTGATAGTAATGATACATACCGATAAACATTGTAAATTGTCCTAAGATTGTTATTGACATATCGATATAAGTTTGTTATTTTTCCTGTTTCAATAATTTTCATTATTATTATCATAATCAAATTTCATCAATATTATTTAGATTTAGGCCAGCAATTTTTGTAAAAAAACAACTCCATAAGTACCAGTTTACTGTTTTTTGATTGGTATTTTGAGTAATAGTTAGATTTCTGGTTGTTTATTAGGGAGGTAAAATATTGTCTATAGAGAACTTAGAGAAAGATATTACCGCAATTGTAGCAGAAGTAACAGAGTTGGAAGAGAGCGAAATATGGGAAAAGAGGGATGCTGATTTTTTTAAGGATTTGGAGATTGACTCCTTATTGGCACTGGAAATCCTGGCCCTTATAGAAAAGAAATTTAAAGTCCAAATTCCAGAAGAAAAACTCGTAGACATTACTTCATTGAATGCAACAATTGAAATGACAAGGTCTACACTTGAAGGAAAATAGAAATTAGCAAGTATAATGCTTCTTAATCATCTACATGCCTATCCGCATACGATATTAAAGGACTGGCAGTGACTATCAAAATAGAACGAAAGGTTATTATAAATGTTGAATTTTGAGGAAGTGAGAGAGTTGGTTCCTCAAAAATACCCCTTCTTATTCATTGATAAAGTTATTGAGCTTCAAAAAGAAAGCAGAATTGTTTGTCTAAAAAATATCACTGGTAATGAGTCTTTCTTTTCTGGACACTTTCCTGATTTTGCCATAATGCCGGGAGTTTTAATCGTAGAAGCCCTGGCGCAAGCCTCTATTATCCTTTTCAAAAAGAGCTTTGATACTGAGCAGAACAAAGATAAAGTCTTTTTGCTAGCTTCCGCCAACGTACGTTTTTCAAAGCCTGTTTTTCCTGGTGATCAGCTTTCTCTGGAAATTGATATAGAAAAAGTAGTTTCAAGTGCGGCAATAGTTAAGGGAGTTGCTAAAGTGGGAGACAAAGTAGTGACAAAAGCAACTTTGAGCTTTGGTGTTGCAAATAAAGATTCATTAACAAGTTGAAAATATTTGTATTTGTAAAAAGCAGAAATATATGGAAAAAAGAATTGTAATTACCGGTGTGGGCGTAATTTCACCTATAGGAAACAAAAATGATCTGTTCTGGAATGCATTAATTTCAGGTACATCCGGTGTATCTGAAGTTACATCATTTGATACATCTCCTTTTAAAGTACATAGAGGATGTTTCGTTAAAGATTTCAATTATAACGATTATATAAATAATGGCTCTAATCGGGAGATTGGCAAAGGTTCTCAATTTGCTATAGCAGCTGCTAAACTCGCTATTGAAGACTCTAATATTGGCCTAAAAAATATTGACCCCGAAAGAGCGGGTGTTTCAATTGGAACAACAGCAGGTGAAATCCAGATACTGGAAAAAGTTAACTATATCAGACATGAAAAGGGGGCAGATAGCGTTGACCCAGGCCTCTTCCTGAAACATCCTTGTGTTAATATGCCCTCTAACATATCTATTGAATTTGGTTTTAAAGGACCAAGCACAATAATACCTACTGCATGTGCTGCAGGCAACTATGCTATCGGTTATGCATGTGACCTGATAAAATTGGGAAGAACAGATATAATGTTAGCCGGAGGGTCAGATCCGTTTTCAAAAGTAGCTTTTGTTGGTTTTAGCAGACTAAATGCCATTGCACCAGAAATTTGCCAACCTTTTGATAAAGACAGAAAAGGCCTGTTAGTCGGAGAAGGTGCAGGAATGCTGGTATTAGAATCCCTGGAAGGAGCACTTGCCAGAAACGCAAATATATATGCGGAAATTCTCGGTTATGGCTTGAGCTGCGACGGTTATCACATAACAATCCCGCATCCTGAAGGAAATGGTGTCACTTCGGCAATGGAAAAGGCCTTGAAGAATGCTAAAATCAAGCCTGAAGATGTTCAGTATATGAGCGCGCATGGCACCGGAACAGTTGCCAACGACAAAGCTGAAACAATATCTATAAAGAAGGTCTTTGGTGAACATTCAAAAAAGCTGGCTATAAGCTCTATAAAATCAATGCTAGGCCACACAATGGGGGCTGCCAGTGCTATAGAGGCGATAGCGTGCGCTATGGCGATAAAAGAGGGTGTTGTGCCTCCAACGATAAACTACGAAACAAAAGACCCTGAGTGTGATTTGGATTTTGTCCCAAATGTTAAACGCGACATGCAAGTCGATATCGCCATGAATAATGCATACGCTTTTGGTGGTAACAACAGTAGTCTCATACTGAAAAAGTTTAAAGGTTAATAATATATGAATAATCGCCTAGTTATAACAGGAATAAGTATCTTGTCACCAATCGGTGTAAACAAGGAAGAGTTTTGGGATAATCTGACGAATGGTGTTTCCGGAATAAAAGATATCACGTTATTTGATGTTTCAAAATATAAAAGTAAAAAAGCGGGTGAAATATCTGATTTTGACGCAAAGGCAATTTTAGGTAAAAAGGGTATTCGCCACATAGACAGAACATCGTTATTGGTATCCTCTGCGGCAAAGCTTGCCATGGATGATGCTAAGATAACCACCGAAATCTACAGTGAGGATGAACTGGGAATAGCAATCGGATCAACGTATGGCAGTATTGATAGTATCAGTTCATTCGACCTGGAAGGATTACAGGAAGGGCCGACTTTCGTAAATCCAATGGATTTTCCAAATACGGTCCTGAATGCACCGGCTAGCAGGGCTTCTATTTTCTGTAATGCGACAGGCTTAAATTCTACCATATCTACTGGAACTGCCAGTGGATTGGATGCTATAATTTACGCTTCAGATTTTCTGAAACTGGGCAGAGGCAAGGCAGTGTTAGCTGGCGGAGTTCATGGTTTAACAGCCGATATGTTCTGGGGAGCTTATCGTTCAGGAATATTGTCAGGAAGCAGTAATAGCGATATTGAACTTTCCGCACCATTTGATAAAAGACGTAATGGCTTCATAATCGGTGAAGCAGCTGCGCTCATAGTGATAGAAAGGCTCGAAGACGCATTAGAAAGAAACGCAAAAATCTATGCTGAGATAAAAGGATATGGTTGTACATTTAATCCTGACAAGGCTTCCCAAAATGAAATAGACACTACTCAAGGAGTAAGATGCATCTCTCTGGCAATGGAAGATGCCGGGATAAAAACCGACGAAGTTTCTTATATTTCGGCATGCGCTAACTCAAGTGTAACCGGTGACAAAATGGAAGCCAGGATCATTAAAGACTATTTTGGTGATAATACTGGCAAAGTCCCTGTTAGCGCAATTAAGTCAATGACAGGTGAATGCCTTGACGCATCAGGGTCATTACAGTGTGTTGCAGGCGTATTGGCAATCAATAATGGTGTTATTCCACCAACAATAAACTATCAGGAAATAGATGAAGAATGTAGCCTGGATTGCGTGCCTGACAAAAGCAGAGAAGCGGAAGTAAAAAACGTGCTAATCAACTCCTTTTCAGACACAGGAAACATTTCATCCATAATCATCTCAAAATATTCATAAATCCAATACGGCAGTTTTCATGACCAATTTTTCCCTGAACAAATCTGATATTAAATCCAAGTATGATGTAATTGTAATGGGAGCTGGAATTGCAGGTCTAATCTGTGGAACTTTCCTGGCAAAACATGGGAAAAAAACACTTATTATTGAGAAACATAGTATTCCCGGTGGTTACTGTACCTCATTTAAGAGAAAAGGTTTTATTTTTGATTCGGCAGTTCACCATATTGGTGGATGTGGAAAATGGAGTGTAGTCGGCAGATGCCTCAAAGAGCTTGACATAAATATTAATTTACAGCAGCTTGATCCTATGGACAGCATACATTTCCCTTCGTTCTCAATAGATGTACCTGCTGAGATCGACGACTATATTGATCTTCTGAAGGAACGGTTTCTATCAGAAAGAGAGAATATATCACTGTTTTTTAAGGAATTTATTAAACTATACAGGGCCACATTCAGTACTGAAAAGCATAAGATGCTTATCAAATACCAGAACCTTACTTATAAGGATATGCTGGATAATTTTTTTACAGATGAGCAGCTTAAAATGACACTATCAGCACAGTGGGGATACATAGGTTCTCCTCCTCAAGAAGTCTCAGCTATTGGCATGTGTCAAATGCTGATAAACTATTTGAAAGATGGGGCCTATTTTCCTGTTGGAGGCACCCAGAATTTCGCTGATACAATCACTCAAAAATTTATTGACTATGGCGGTCACATTATGCTATCTTCTAGCGTCAACAGAATATTTGCAGATAGTAATATTATAAAAGGAGTTACAACGAAAAAAGGGCTGAAAATTTCTGCTGACAGGTTTGTATCAAACATTGATCCCAAGCAGACTTTTTCCTGCTTATTAGACAAAGGTACCGTTGATGGATCATATCTTCACAGAATTGAGAATATGAAAGAGAGCACCTCGTTCTTTTTGCTTTACCTTGGTCTTGATAATAAAATAGACTTAAAAGGCTTAAAAAGAGGTTTTTATCATATTTCAGATAATTTGAGTTTTTCCGGTAATGGTTGGTTTTATATTTCCGTTCCTACGGAAGTTGATTCAAGCCTGGCTCCTGATAACAAACAGATAATATCTGTTGTTGTTTCCTCACAAGACAATTATGATGAAATAGACGATTGGGCTGTTTACAAAGAAAAAATGAAAAAATATACAATAAAATACCTGGAAAACTTTGTACCTGATCTTCAGTATCATATTGAAGTTATTGACGCCGCAACACCTAAGACTTTATATCGTTATACATACAACTCAAAAGGCGCAGCCTATGGCTGGGCCGTTACCGTAGACCAGACATGGTCAAATAGACTCCCACACACAACACCCTTCAAAAATCTTTTTCTAGCCGGGCACTGGACTAATCCGGGACCGGGGATATGCGCGGTTGTATCCTCTGGTTGGAGGGTGGCTAATATGATTTTAAATAATTAGGAGGACAACTAATATGAGAAAAATGATGCTGATCAATCCACATCCCCCAGGGAGGCATGGTGAAGAGAGCATAACTGTCATAGTGCAAATGCCTTTGAACCTTGCATACATCGCTGCCCTTACACCGGGTGACTGGGAATTTGATGTAATCGATGAAAATATGGAACTGGCCATTGATGACAATGGTGAACTAACATTTGAGCCGGTGGACATGGTTTGTATTACTTCTGTTACCTACCAAGTTTCAAGAGCTTATAAAATAGCTGAGGCCTGCAGAAAAAAAGGCATGGCTGTTGTTATGGGCGGTATACACGCTTCAGTCGTACCTGAAGAGGCTTCAAAATATGTAGATGCAATTTTTATCGGTGAGGCAGAAACACTGTGGCCACAAGTCATTAAAGATTTTGAAAATGGCGAACTCAAAAAGAAGTACAATGGCGGCTTACCAGGTCTGTCAGAGATGAAGCATGTTTTCCCGAACAGGGAACTCCTGAAAAAGAAATATGATTACAAGTTTTCATCTATTGTTACTACCAAAGGCTGTCCAAATTACTGCGATTTCTGTAGTGTGCCCACCTTTCAGGGCAAAAAATACAGAGAGAGGCCGTTTGAAGATGTTCTGGACGAGATGGAAGCAACAGATTATAAGGGACTCATGTTTGCTGAAGACAATTTCTACGGACATAGCAAGAACTCTGCCAACAGGGCGAAAGCGCTGTTTCGTGGTATGATAGAAAGGGGCGTAAAAAAAGATTGGCTTGGTTTTACTGCTCTCAATATATCAAAGGATGCCGAAGTACTTGATCTCATGGCAAAGAGTGGAAATTTTGGATTCCTCTGTGGCATAGAATCAACAAATGAAGCAGTTCTGGAGAAGATGAACAAAACTACTAATTTAAGAATTGGCGCTGATAATTATTACGATAGCGTTCAGAAAATCCACGATCATGGCCTTGTCGTTTGGGGTTCAATAGTCCTTGGAGCGGATGGAGACGACAAAGATTCATTCAAAAGAATGACAGATTTTGTACTGCAAAACAATATTGATGTTCTTACATTTGGCATCAATTGCCCGTTTCCCAAAACCGCACTATATGACAGGCTGGACTCCGAAAAGAGGATATTCCGCAAAAATTATCCTGAAGATTGGAAATATTATGATACGGCCCATGTAGTTCATAGACTGGTAGATATGACACTGGAGAATTTCATTGACGGTATGCAATATATGTATGACAACTTGTATGCTGGTGACAATTTGAGACTGAGATTCAGAAAGTCGCTTAATACCATAGGAAGCACGACTCATGGTAAACGTAATGCTATGTTCGGATTCAGAGTTGGTTCTGACTGGATACAGGTATTTGAGCAGGTACTGGAAAACCTTCGTAAACTTTACGATTCAGGTGATTATTACCAGGATTGGTATAAGAGCAGTGCCGTAACAGTCCCATCAGATAAGGGTGTAGCGGTCTAACTTTTTTATTTAAACTCAAAAGGCACAGAGAAAGATTTTATTTTTTCTGTGCCTTTTTTAATTCTTCAAATGTGAAAACCAATGCTTATCAATAGCCAGGTATAGCTCACTTAAAATTCATCTTTTATGATCTCGTATCTTTCTATATTATCTATCGTCGCGAGACTAGTATTACGTGTTTTTTTCTCACCTCACAATCGTAAAAAATCTATTTTTCTTCCTATAACCAGGAACTAAAGCTAACAAATAATTTGTTATAACAACAACTACTTTACATTACACACTGGCTTTTACCAATAAACTAATCGTGAGCAATTTTAAACCTTAGACCGGGACAAATTTTACTTTATTTGCCTCTTATTTATTGCAGTATATTGACAAATATTATTTTTAAGGTAGAATTTATGAAACGAAAAAAAACAATAAAAGTATAGTATAGATTTGAATTATCGAAGTATTTAGAAAAAGGAAGGTGGACAAATGTTAAATAATATTTTTAGAAAACTTATCATCCCAACGATTGCCTTGTTTGTATTTGTTGTATTAAGTTTTTTGAATAGCTCAATTAGCAAGGTACAAGCAGTAGATTATATAAAAAAACCATCAGAGACTCATCATCAGTCATTTGAACCGTATGAAAATCGAATTGTAATCCCTGATCCAAAGCCTACTGGAGTTACTGTAAGAGTTAAGGAAGTAACGACATACGAGGTTGTTGTTGACGAATCAAAAGTAGCAACAAATAATGTTACCATGGCTGACCTTGACCTTATAGAGTTGAAAGACAAGAAGGAAGTTAATTTCCACCAGGTAGACTGCTATTTCTACGCAAAGGTAAAGCAGACCCAGTCAAAATCAACAGATTATATATCCAGTACACGATGGAGAGAGGGTGAACAATTCTGGTTATCTGATGGTGGAAAGTATGTTGAGTGGGAACCGTGGTCTGAATGGTATACAGGAAATAAATGGTAATGAATATAATACCCTGATATTGAATTGTTTAAGAATGAAGAGTTTCTAATCAGTAACGAAGTATAAATAAGAATACCTGACTGTCCTGAGCAAAATGTTCAGGGCAGTTTCACTCATAATCATCACAAACTGATTACATGTATTTATTATGATAACCAGATAGTACCAAACAGTACAATTCCGAATAGAAAATAAAGCGCATAGAATATAAGTAATCAAACTTCTTATTAATGATCTTGAATTCCTTTCCGCTTTGTCTTGTACAATTCAAAGGATTCATCTTTTTTTGCAAGCTGGCTGATCTTTCTGTTTGTATACATTAGAGACATGATCCTGCTCATTCCCTTATGTGACATCAAATTAAACGATTCTAGCTTAACCTCCATATCTTCTTTTATCCACACCATCTTTTTATGCATTTCATCTTCTTCGACGACATCCGGCTCACCATTCCCCTCTATAAAAATTGCTTCAGTGTTCTTTATATCATCTGCAGCAAATTGCAGGGTATAGTCATTCCAACTACTGAGTATAATGATTTTATATAGTTTGTTTTCATAAAAAAAGAATGTGAAACGACCGCCAACCGAGTTACGAACAAGCATGGTGACATTATTGTTTACCATCGGTTCAAATTCGAATTTATCAGGAGCAGGAAATTTTTTCTGCACAGCGCTTACACTTACCCCGAATTCAAGTGGTTGGTTCACTGTTTTTGTATCGGGAGCTGCCCCATCCTCAGGCACGTATCCAAGCTCTGATTTAATGGCCTGAAGATCCTTAAACAACTCTTGATCTACAGAGGCCTTGTTATCCAAAACTACTTTCTCTGTTGTAGTAGTACAGTTCTGTATTATTACTAATGTAGAAATCAACGACAAAACGAACCAGACGTTTTTCATGTTAATCAATAATCCTATTAAGTTAGGTCGTGTTAAAGGATGAGGATTGTTAAAATGGCAATAAAGTTCTGTGATATCAAGGTACTTCTATATTATCAAAGATCTTTTGTATGACATTTTCAGCCGTCATCTCTTCCGCTTCTGCTTCATAAGTTATGATAACTCTATGTCGTAGTACGTCCATTCCTATTGATTTTACATCTTGTGGAGTGACATAGCCTCTACCTTTAAGAAAAGCATATGCCTTTGAGGCAATTGCCAGGAAAATGGTGGCTCGGGGTGATGCACCGTATTCAATAAATTCACTTAAATCGAGGTTGTATTTCTGAGGATCTCTGGTAGCAATTACCAAATCAACTATATAGTCCTTTATCTTATCATCAATGTAAATCTGGTCAACTACCGAACGCAGTCGCTTAATATCGCCAGGTTGCAGTACAGAATCCACTTTTATATTAGTATCTGTTAATGCCATTCTGTCCAGGATTTCACGTTCTTCTCCTTTGTCGGGATAATCTACATTAAGTTTTAACATGAATCTGTCAACCTGTGCTTCCGGCAAAGGATAAGTACCTTCCTGCTCAATAGGGTTTTGTGTAGCAAGCACCAGGAAAGGGTCCTCAAGTTTAAACGTCTCATCACCTATCGTTACCTGCTTTTCCTGCATAGCCTCTAAAAGAGCACTCTGCACCTTAGCGGGTGCCCTGTTTATTTCATCAGCCAGGATAATATTTGAGAAGATAGGTCCTTTTTTCGTAGTAAACTCTCCGGAACGAGGGTTGTAGATAAGTGTACCTATTAAATCTGCCGGCAGAAGATCAGGTGTAAACTGGAGTCTCTGGTACTGTACCTTAATTGCTTTTGCCAGCGTCATAACAGAGAGTGTCTTTGCTAATCCGGGAACACCTTCCAGCAGAATATGTCCATTAGCCAGGATCCCAATCAACAATCTCTCTATAAGATGCTTTTGCCCTACAATCACCTTCCCCATTTCATTGCTCAAACCGGAAAGAACACCACTCTCTTCTTTGATAACATCTGTTATATTTTTAATATCTTTAGATTCCATTTTTAGTAGTCCACTTTTGTTAAAATAATATGCAAATAAACGATTATAAAATATTTGTAAAAGGTTTGCAACATTAAGGAAATTACAAATTATATAATCTACCTTGATCTTAACCTTGTATATTTCTGATACTCATCACTACTATCTGAGAAAACAAAGCCTATAGAAACGAAATCTCCTCTCTTGATTTGATTTAACAACATTCCCAATTCCTCTAAATTAAAGATCCTATATTGTCCAATGCGAACAAGAACAAATCCAGGCTCAATACCCGCTCTTTCCGCTGGGCTATTGGACTCAACTCCTGAGATTAAAACCCCACCCTTCAGCCAGCCAAGCCTGAGACTTTCAGCAATGGAAGATTTCAATTCCTGAACATCCAGTCCAAATTTATCGCTTGCTAATTGCTCTACAGAAGGCAAAGGTATTTTCTGAAGTTTTACTTTAAGATTTTTTTTAGATTCATTTCTGCTGATCCTGAAAGTGACTATATGATCAATATCTTTCTTTAACATATTTTTGTTGAAATCAAACACCTCATTTATAGTTATTGAATCCATTTCAACAAGAACGTCACCAACTTGTATACCAGCATTTTCTGCGGGACTCTCTTCTTCAACCTTTGTTACCAAAACCCCAATCTTTCCCTCCCCTGTTTCCTCAACTTCGATCCCAAGCCAGATTTTCTTTATTTCCCTGAAACTAAAGAGTTCAGATAGTATGTCTTTTACTTCATCTACTGGAATGGCAAACCCAATACCCTGTGCCTGATTTACTATTGCAGTATTTATACCGATAAGATCACCGTTTATATTAACCAATGGACCGCCACTATTACCGGGGTTTATTAATGCATCTGTCTGAATTAATCCTTTAAATGCTCCAGCTCCATCTTCCCCCCTGATCGAAAACGTTCTGTTTTTTGCACTCAATACACCAGTCGTTACAGAATTTTCAAGTCCGAACGGATTACCCAAAGCAATTACTGTTTCTCCTATCATCAAGTCACTGGAAGTACCCATTTTGATATAATCAAGAGGAGTTGGTGATTCTATCTTCAGTATTGCCAGATCCTCGTGAAAGTCTGAACTAATTAAAGTCGCATCAAATTTTGATCCATCGGCTAGTGTTACTTTTATAACTGTCGCCCTGTTTATTACATGTTCGTTTGTAATAATATATCCATCTTCGTCTATTATAACGCCTGAACCAAGGGGCTGCTCTACACGTTTCTCTGCATGATGGCCAAAGAAATCATTGAAATACTGATCAAAAAAATCATTTCTATAACCAAAGAAGGGGTCTGCTCTTCTATCAACAAGCAGTCTTTCAGTGCTCAGGTTTGCTACAGAAGAGCCAACTTTCTCTACTGCAGCAACTATAGCATTTCTTCTGGGGAATGTTTCCTTAGCGTTGATTGTCGCAGGAAGCAATGAGATGAGTAAAAGAATTTTTACTGCGACAAACCATATAAAGGGTTTATATCCTTTTTTCACGTTTGTAAAAATCCATTATTTGATGCTAATCAAAACAGTATACAATGTTTGAAAATCTTATGAGTATATTTTACTTAATTGCCCTTACTACACTAGCTTGTATAAGATCATCAATCTTGTTTTTATCCATCAGATAGACAAAGTTTGTGTCTGATCCGGTTACAAAATAATTAGTACCGGCTTCGTTGCCCACCAGCAATGTCGCGTCAGCTCCTTCAAATCCGATGGCAACATTGAATTGTGGATCATCAAGTCCATATTTTGACAAATTCTCGTTAGAATACTGGACTATTGACTCTGCCCTTAATAATTTCATAGAAGAAATAATTCGATCTGCTAAATTATTACTCAATAGCATAACTTCAGGTTCAATCATTTGCCAGATATGTTCTTCATTTTTCTGAAAGAGAAGCTTCTTTTCAGGATGTGTGATTTTAATAGACTTAGCATTTGCGGAATCGAAGGCAAATAGTGTCCTGTCAACAAGCTCAATACTGTAATCCCTGACATCAGTCCACCCTACCTGGAAAATCATATCCTCACTATCTACCTTAGCATAGTAGTTTGATTTCTCTTTATCAGGTTCAATCTTGTTGCCTATCAGGAGCGTTTTTGTTTTCAATTTTTTTGGTTTTACCAAGTCTTCTTTCTGACTTATTACTTCATTTTTGTGTGCAGCAGCACCTGTGTCTTCAAATGTAATTGATACTTTTATCAGAGGATTATCAAATCCATAATCACCAGGATTTTCTGCTGAGAGAGCAACTATTTTATCAGCCAACAGGAACGAGAGGTTCCATACCACTTGATTTATAGAGTCAAGTTCCGCCTCCATTTTTACCGGACTTGTCATCTCCCACTTTGGTCTGTGCATTGTAGACCCTTCCGCCGTCTCACACACGAGCGTTTTACCATCCCTGTAGATAACCAGTTTCTGGGCATTTTCTTTTGGAAACTCCATAACTAATTTATCTCTGAACGCAAGGTACCCCGCCCTGGCAACATCATAGAAATTTTCTGTTGGAACAGAGTAGACAGCATCTTCTCCGTCCCGTTTCACATAACAGAGTCCACCATTTTCATCAACATTACCTATCAAAAACTTCACCGTTTCGCCCTCTCCGATTCTTCTGAATACTGAAACTTCAATAGCTGAGTCTGCTAATCCATACTTCTCATAGTTTGCACCACTATCGTCCACATATTGCTGTATCTGTAAATCTTTTATTTTCTCTACGAATTCTCTTACCGTGTCTCTGTCTGCCAGAATTAGTTTCGGAGATTTAATCATCCAGTCATATTGCACTGTCTTTTCCATAACAAGCTCTTTATCTGGTGCCTTTATATCAACCTTTTCTATTCCGTATGTGCCTATTGAATCAAATCTCAAGAGCTGTTTATCTCGCAAATCGTTTAGTTCAAGATCAAGATCACGCAGTATAACATCATGTACAAAGAAAATAGAACTTTCTCCGTCCAGCTTCGCGTAAATTTTCGCATCCAGACTATGTCCTAAATGAAGAGTTTGTACATCTTCTGTCGTACCAATACTGATAGTAAACACAGGTTTATCCAAACCGTAGTTGATAATATCTTCTTCGCTGTCAGATACAAAATCTGCTTTGTTAATCTTTAGATTCTTCAATTCATTAAGAATATCCTTAATTCTTTCCGAATCAGCACGGTCTGAAAGTGGTTGTGTTATCCACCATAGTTGTTCAGCCTTGGAACAAACTACCGGCTCACTCCTGTCATTCTCAAGCCTCACTCTTTCTACTGAATGCTTATCAAACTCAAAAGCCCACTTATTCCTTAGATCATTTATATCTTTGTCTATTTTCTCCAGAAATTTAGCGTTAACGACCGAGACATCCTTATCACCTCCTGCAGTAATATAGACGGTATCTTGCCCGGCAGCTAATCTATCTCCAATGTTAACAGTATACTTAGTAATATCCCCGGTAGTTCCACCAACAATTGTTCCTTTTTTAAGCCAGAGGTTTATAATAAGATCCGGATTCTCAAGACCATATTCTTTCATGTTGAAGTTTGAAATTTCACTTTCAGTAATAGTACCGACTTTTCTCAGGAATTCAAATTGCGAAAGAATCTCTGCCACTTCAGCCTTGTCAGCTCTCAGTTGCAGGGGTTCTAACATCCTCCAACTCTCATTGTCCGTACTCTCAAGGACTATAGTAGTGTCCCCTTTTTTCATTTCGATTTTATTGATCTGGCCTGGTTTGTAATCCGGCAGGACCATTTGCTGTCTCTGTACCCATACATCTGTTCTGTACTGTTTTCTGTCATAGAGAAATATATAAGCAGCGCCAATGGCTGCAACAATTAAGAGTATTATTGTAGTTTTAAACTTCATAGTTAATTAAAGCCTCCGATTATTATCTTCTTCTTCTCCACCAGACGAAGCCGCCAATTATTATTCCTATAGATGGGAGTCCTGCAATAGATAGCCAGAATATTGCGGATAGTTGTCCCGGTTTGACAATTGCTCTTCTGACGTCAGGAGCCTTAGCTGAGATCCCCAGCTCCTTTTCTCTTCTAGCCAGCCAGCTTATAGCATTAAGAACAAGATCCTGATTTCCAGGGTTGTCAGAAAACGCGTTTGCGGCAAAATCTGTATCACCGAAGACAACAACACGCGGACCCTTCTTACCAATATCGACAAAAGCCTGTGTTGCGTGTGGAGGTGCGGTAGGATCAGCTTTCGCTTCTCTTAGCTCCGATGCCACTGCTAAAATAATCGGAGAACTGATATCCGAGTCTTCATCATATTTCGGTCTTTTTTTACCAACAATCTCAGTTTCACCCCAGCTTTGATCAGGAGCCTGTATAATCCCTTTTGCAGCAAATGCCATTGTATCGCTCATTGGGGCGATATTAAGTACGCTTGAACCATAAAAAACTGTGGTCAATTTTTTGATGTCGTTTGTTATCTCATGATCTAAATATTTCTCATCACTGATATACACCTCAACAACGGTCTGCATACCAAAAAGAGGCATATTCACTTTGTTATAAACAACAGCATCATCCCTTACTACTACGCCATATTCTCCAAGCAACGCATTTAATCCGGATGATTTATTGACACCTACAGCTGGTTCGAGCATTACGATTAACTTACCGTTCTTAAGTTCACCTTTATCGTTCATGAGCCTTGCTGAAGTTCCAAGGTAGTCACGAATATAGTTTGTCTCCTGTGTTGAGAAGCTTTTTGTCGGACCCGCAATAAAGAGTATATCACAATTTTCAGGTACTCGTTTCTGTTTTAATAGATCAAGAGGAAGAACATTGTAATTGGCACGTTTAATAGCGCTTGCAAGATTTCCCAGTCCAGCTCGTTCAAAATCACCATAATCTCTCTCTCCATGACCCTTGGTGAAGTAAACGTTTGTCTGCTTATCTCGTGTTACGTTTAAGACTGCTGATGTAAAGATTTCTTCTCCCTTGAATTTGAAAGGAAACTCTCTCTCAATCACCTCGGATTGTTGCACATGTTTGCTTTTATCACCACAGGTGAAAATTACAGAATTGATTTGCAACTGCTCCAAGTCCATCTTCATCTTCTCTGCCAACTCTGTTATTTTAGTGCGATCTGTTAAAGGATTCAGGAGTGTAACAGTGATCTTATCTGATAGGTACTTGTATTCTTCAAGTATATCTATGACCTGCCCGTAAAAGCGATAGTCCTGTTTTTTTACAAGAAGCGAGGTGATAAAAACAGGTTGATCCAGGTTTTTCAGGATCTTCTTCGTTTTCGCAGTTAAAGAATACTTCCCGGACGCAGTAAAGTCACATCTGTAATAATGTCTATCGTTAATATAGCTGACAAAGACGAATATAGCTATAGCGATAAGTATCATAAAAATAACATTAGCCCCGATCAGGGTTTTTTGTTTTTTTATATTTTTTGAGCCCTCTGAAGTTGCTACTTCTTTATTATTCAATGACTTTTCTACCTCCATTTTCTACTCTCAACATTTCGTACTGTTATAAACAAAAGTAATGCCGTAAAACTTAAATAGTATATTACATCCCTGGTATCCACAATACCTTTTGTAAAGGATGACCAATGGTCATAAGTTCCAATATATCTCAGGGCTTCGTAAAACCAGCCATCACCGTAAGTACTTAGAAAACCAATTACCCAGAGAATTATTAATGAAACTATGCCTATAACTGCAGCAACAACCTGATTCTTCGTTAACGATGATACAAGTAAGCCAATAGATACAAAAAGTCCACCCATAAGTATCAGCCCAATATAGCTCGAAAATATTGGCCCGAAGTCCGGGTTTCCAAATATAGACAGGAATAATACATATATCCATGTAGGAAGGATCATCACAGTGTACAGGCTTAAGGCTGCAAGAAATTTACCAAACACTACATCAAAATCTGTTACCGGAGAAGTCATGAGAGTCTCCATAGTTCCTGACTTAGACTCATCCGAAAAAAGTTTCATAGTAATCACGGGTGTAAGCAACAGAAGAAAAAATTGAATTGAATCCAGGCTTCCCTTAAGGGAAGCTTCCTGCCAGAATTGTAAATTTCCCGCAAAAAAGAACCCGGATGCAATAAGGAATACAGAAATCACTACGTATGCAATAGGTGAATAGAAGTAAGATAAAATTTCTCGTTGAAATATAGTAGTTACGTTACGCATCAGCCACTCCCCCCCTCTTCCCTTGTTGTAATTTGATGAAAGATTTCCTCTAAGGTAATGGTCTGTCGTTTCATTTCTCTCAGTATGTAATTATCTTTGACAATACAATTAAAAACATCTTCCCTTATATCTTTTTCACCAGTTCCATCTACATAAAATTCATTTGCGTCACCCTTTTCCTTGAACGTAACAGATTGTACGCTGTCAATGCTGGACAGGCTGTTTTTTATCTTTGCCCCATCTCCTTTTATCTCTAAAACGAGATTCGACCCTGTCTTTAACTGCTTCATAAGATTTGCCGGTGTATCCATTGCTACTATTTTACCCTTATTGATTATCATGATCCTGTCACAAACCATTTCAACTTCAGGAAGAATATGTGTTGACAGCAAAACCGTATGCTTCTGCCCCAAACCCTTTATAACGCCCCTGATCTGCCTGATCTGGTTTGGATCAAGCCCAATAGTAGGTTCGTCAAGAATCAAAATTTTCGGATCATGGATTAATGTATCCGCAAGACCTACCCTCTGTCTGTACCCTTTTGATAATGTACCTATGATCTGGTTTTGCACATCTGTTATTCCAGTCACATCGAGACAATATTCTATTTTTTTCCTTCTTTCCCTTCTGGGTATATTCTTAAGCTTGGCACGAAACATCAGATATTCGCTCGCTCTCATGTCCAGATAGAGCGGAACATTTTCAGGTAAATATCCAATCTGTTGACGCACATTCAGTGAATCCGTAAACACATCGTAACCTGCTACAGTTGCAGAACCAGCAGTCGCCGGCATAAAGCAGGTCAATATTCGCATAGTAGTCGTTTTACCGGCCCCGTTTGGACCAAGCAGACCGACTATTTCGTTTTCTTTTACATGGAAAGAAATATTGTCTACTGCGTTGATATTTACATACCGCTTTACTAAATTATTTACTTTTATCATGTGGGGGTTCTCCAGACTATACTATAAATTTTACAAGCTTTTATTCATTAACAATACTTTGAGAAAATAAGTTCCCTTATTTTTCTTCTGTTACAACATCCTCAGTAATGCTAAGATTACCGCTCGCAAATTCTTCAAACGCAGTTTTAACGGGGTCACTCGAATCCGTCTCAATAAGAGCCGGTGCGCCATCAATCAATTGCCTAACTCTTTTGATTAAGATGGCAGTCATGTGGAAGGTACCATAGTCTTCTGCAGGTTTATCTGAGTTATCGGTCATGTTGTAGAAATGTAGAAATAATTAAAACCATTATTTTTACCATTTTTTTCGATTTCGTCAAGAAAAAACTCCACACATTATTAATTTAATCTTTCTAGACAGGTTTTCTTTATTCATATATTGTATACTTATATCTTGACTTTACGGTTTTACAGAAGTATTTTATGTTAACTATACTAAAACAGACAAGAGGTGTTGCGTACATGTGAGTTCGCAAATCAGCTTCTTTAACTTTCAGTGAAATATTTTGAAGTGTAATGGCTAATAAAAGTTGGAAAGGCTTGAATAATTAAATCTAAAATGGAGAGTTTGATATGGGTTTAGCGGGTTCAGCGTTCAAGGATGTTGGAAAAGAGTTCCCAAAAGGAACAGTATTGTTCAAAGAAGGTGACGAAGGCAAACAAATGTACCTGATAAATTCGGGTGAAGTTAAATTGAGCAGAAAAACTCCGCAAGGAGATGTGGTCCTGGCCAGATTAGGATTCGGCGAATTCTTTGGAGAAATGTCAGTTATCACAAACAAGCCAAGGACCGATACGGCTGAAGCTGTAACTGATTGCAGACTTAATGTCATAACTAAAGATGTTTTAGAAACATTAGTAGCCGGAAAGCCTCTAGTCGCATTGAGCATTCTGAAAAAACTGATGTTCAGGCTTGAAAGCGCATATGATCTGATTGAAGATCTTTATGTAAAGCACATTAAACTGGATAAAGGAAAATAGCATACGTTGTGGAGAATTCTTTCAAATCTGAATACAAGCCAGTCACGAAAGACATGATAAAAACAAACCAGAACAGCCAGATCCATTCATTCTGCTAAATCGATTATCCGAACTTATCTTCCTTGAACTGCTGCTGGATCTCCTCCACTTCCATACGGTTAAAGATTATAGCATCAACACAATCCCTATCCAATCTTTCACCTGACATCTCCTTAAGTATTGCAAATGCCTCGTCGTTACTCCATGCTTTTTTATAAGCACGATCACTGGTTAAAGCATCAAATACATCTGCCACGGCAACTATACGCGCCTCTAATGGAATATCTGTCCCTTTCTTCCCTTCGGGGTAACCGGTACCGTTTATCGCTTCATGATGATACTCGGCAATATTACGCAACACACTGACATGGTCAAAATGGCCAAGTCCAAAATTACTGATCAGATCATCGATAATTTCCCGGCCTCTCCGCGCGTGTGTACGCATAATCTCCATTTCCTCTAAAGTAAGCTTTCCAGGCTTTTGCAAAATGCTGTCAGGGATCCCTACTTTGCCAATATCATGTAGTGTCGAAAAAGAGAGGATGTGCTCAATATAAGAATCATCCAGATTATATTTATGTGCCAGGCAGATAGCAATTAACCGGGAATAACGTGACATGCGGTTCAGGTGGCTGCCTGTCTCAGTATCACGTACATGGGTAAAATGTTCTGATGTCTTAACAGCCGCTGTCAGTGCATGCGCCGCCTCCATCTCGTTAATTACAAGAAGCGAAACCATATGGCCCACTATGTCCAATTTATGGAGTACATCATCGGTAAAAATATCTGCCTTTTGGGAATTAAAAAAGATAAAACCGGAGAACACACCATTATCAAAGAATGGCATCGTATAACTGGCCGCAAAACCTTCACGACCAAGACGTTTAAGATGCCCAAATTCGTTATCCTCAAACGTAACCATATTATTGATAACACGGGGGTTCCCTTTTTCGAGCACTTTTTTCAACGAAGGAAGTTCCTCCAGATGCACCTCACAATGCTGCCATGACGTGGAATCATCACCGCTATCAAGATAAGACTTGAGTAGTGTAGTTGCCGGATCATAAATGGTAATAGCGATCCGCGCCAGGAATGGGAAAAACTGTTTAATCGCTTCATGCGTACATACCAGTTTCTCCTTCAAAGTAAGATTATGATTGAGTGAATCCAGGATATCTTTGTGTACAAAACTTGTATTAGTCATAATGTTTACAAAACAACCTTCCTGTAAAAAAATAGTGTATGAATACAATCTTACGAACAATTCCACACTAAAATAGCAAAAATTAATTGGAAGCCACAACTTTAGAGATTACATTATTATACCTAATGATTAACCACTTTTGACCTTGAATGGTTACCAGAGAATTATTCTGTTTACTATCGTATTATAATCAAAATGTATCAAATTTCAAACGTTTTTTATGTGCCTTTTATTCCTTTATCATCTTATCGTCATTTTCTCAAAAAACTTTAGAAAAATATTAAATACTCACTCGACAAAGCATGTTGGTTGTACCATTAACCACTGTCCTGGTTAACATTGTAGAGGCTGAGTCATAATTGTCATCCCGAACTTGTTTCGAGACCTGTTATGTTGCTAAACTATTGTAAACTTCAGATTCTCCGTTTTTACCTTTTGATTTTTTACATCTCTCCTCAATTTTTATTTAATATTCAAAGTTCATCCTGGTCACCCCGTTATCCCGGTTGAATTATTTTTTAATAATCTCCCGAATATGCTAGAATAAAATTTTCTTTTGTACTTTAGTTTAGAATAAAGGAAAGTGCCAACTGCTTTATTTATCATTACTGTTTTTTGTTTTTATTTTTTCTGTTTAGAATTTGAGGAAAATCTTATCATGGATCCATACCCTCGTTAACAGATAAACAAAAGGTATTACGGGACAAATTGCACAAATATATTACAAAATCAGCCTTGATATCGGTGACCTTAATGAAAACGTTGTCGTATGGCTTACAGGTTCAAAATTAGCTTGAATTTTCAGACTGAGGAGCATAACATTGGTATTTTGATAAGACTTAAGTTCAAGAAGAATTCAATGTTAAACTCTTTATTGTCCTACCTCCTATTCTCCTGATCGGTAATGTAGATATAAGCACAGTATGTTTGTATTGTATTTTTCATAAATTTTAGTCCATTCAATAAAAAAATAAAGTGAAATTATGAAAGCAGAATCCCACTCAATCCGAAAAAATGTAAATCAGATTATCCTCTCTATGTTGATATCCTCCGGCTTCCTTCTTTCAGCCCTGGTATTTCTGCAAAATATCTCATTAGCAAAGCAGACTCCGGAATCAAAAATTGTATCACTTAAAGCTCATGGCAAACTGAAAAAAGCTATGGACTCAATTGATAAATACATTGGCAGTTGCAGAACGAATGAGACTTACAGCTGGGGATACAATGAAAAAGGATGTATTTTCACATTAATGGGAGAATATACTAAAGCCATCTACGCTTATCAGGAGTCTTTACGGTTCAGTGAGGGAGCATCTGATGACTTTATTACCCTGATGAATATGGGCAACCTTCAACACTCTCTCGGAGATTATTCGGATGCTATTTCATATTACGATGAGGCCATTATCAGAATGGACAGGAATGATCCCAGGGTACATTGGCTTAAGATGCATGTTGCATGGTCCGGATTTTATCTCTCACGGGGTGATACTATGACATTAAAACAAGTTTACAAAGAAACTAAACCGACACTCCATATAATAGAAAACAAACTCAACTCATTTAATAAAGGAAAAGCATATTCCCTGGCATCAAAAATTGCCTATCAATTGGGCAAATATAACAATGCGATAAAGTTGTCTAAAAAATACGCGAAAAAAAACCGTGATTCCGCAATGTTAAACTTAGCAGCAAACTTACTCTACTTAAAGAGGGAAGAAGAAGCAAATAGGGTTTTCCGTAAAGTTAATCTGAGAGATGTAGATAAAGCATTGCTTGCGCTATGGTATTGGTTGAATGGTGATGAAAAGCAGGCAAAAATCAACCTGGAAGGGTATTCTAATGATGCCGAAAAGGAAAAAGCATGGAAGCTCATACGTAACGACGAAATATTGCCTTACGATATGTGGAAAGAGGCAAGGAAGCAGAAATGGTTTATAGCAATGATTGGGCCCCTTACAACTGAATATTCGAATGCCTCTACTTATCGAAACAATCTGGGAGCAGCATGGAAAGCAAAGGGGAACTACGACAAGGCGATTGAATACTACGAGAAGGCGCTTAAATCTGATCTGAAGACATTCGGCGAAGATCATCCGAATGTTGCAACCTACCGAAACAATCTGGGAGCAACATGGAAAGCAAAAGGAGAATATGATAAGGCAATTGATTTCTACGAGATGGCATTGGATTCAGACCTAAAGAACTTTGGCGAAAACCATCCAAAAGTCGCAACCCGCTGGAACAATCTTGGAGAGGCATTGCGGGCAAAAGGAGAATACGACAAGGCAATTGGATATTATGAGAAAGCACTGAACTCAGACTTAAAATCATTTGGTGAAAATCATCCAAATATTGCCTCCTACAGAAACAACCTGGGAGTAGCCTGGAACGCAAAAGGAGAACACGACAAGGCAATTGATTATTTTGAGAAAGCGTTGAAGTCCGATCTGAAAACCTTTGGTGAAAATCACTCAAATGTTGCCACTTATAGAAATAACCTTGGAACTGCCTTGAATGCAAAAGGAGAATACTCCAAGGCAATTGAATACCTTGAGAAATCCTTATCCGTTATTCAAGTGAGGTTGGGTAGTGATCACCCCTACACAAAAACATTAAAAACCAATCTACGTCTAGCAAAAGAAGAAAAACCGGAGCAAGAAGGTGAGCTGAAACATACTACCGCACCTACAAGCATCAAAAAAAATTAATTTTGCAATGGATTACTTTGTACATAAAAATGAGTATTTTGTGTCACCGCATCCTTCAGGTTGCATAATTTATCAAAATTCTCAATTCAGGTTAAACAACCCAAAACATGGAAATACTGAATAGCACTACAGCACAGCATATCCTCATCGCATTTATTATAGGTATTATCAGTGCTTTCTCTTTACCGCTTGGCACTATTACTTCTGCATTCTGGAAACCAGGAGATCGAGCCATTGCGTTTTTAATGGCCTTTGGAGGAGGAGCCCTTTTAGCCGCGTTAACGATTGATTTAGTAGGATCTGCTCTTGAAAAAGGTCATTTTCATATTCTGGCATTAGGATGTATTATTGGAAGTTTTCTTTTCATCGGGTTAAACCATATCATCAATGACCATGGAGGGTTTTTACGGAAAGCCTCCACAACCCTATATTACATTCGCCGGAAAGGAAGAAAACGTTTTAAACGAATTCTTTCTCATGTGCGACGTATCGATTTATTTAACAATCTACCAGACGATGAAGTTGAAAAATTAGCATCTTGCTTAATTAGACAAGAATATCCTGAGGGAGCAATGATTTATCAAAACAGTGATCCCAGTAATTACCTATTTATTATTGAAAATGGCAAGGTCAATCTTCTTGACCCTGAAAATGAAATGACCCCTATTTGCAATTTGGAGAGAAATGATGTCTTTGGAGGTATGGCTTTTTTCACGGATTCTCCTCATGCTACAGGAGCTGTTGCCGCCACACATACCAGTATATGGCTGTTACCAAAGAATGAGTTTGAAAAACTTGTTCGAAACACACCAGATCTTTCTGAAAAATTAAGAAAATTCTTAACAGGAGATGAGGTCACCGAATATTTGACCAAACACCAGAACATGTCTTTAGAAATTTCAGAAAAACACTCAAACAGAATGATTCAGCACTACTGGGGGAAAGAACTGTCACAAAATGAAGAGCAGAAAACAGAAACAGAGTTTAAGACAATAATAGAAGGGATTAATCGTGTCCCTATTTTTCAAAAACTACCATCAGAAGAAGTTAATAAAATTGCACCACTCTTCTTTCGTAAACAACATCATAAAGGGTACACATTTTTTCATCAAGACGAACAAGCTGAGAGGTTGTACATTATTGAACGTGGAGAAGTAGAGATGATCGACCGTGAAAGTAAAACGAGGATGTTTATAACCTTAACTGATTATGATGCTTTTGGTGCCATGTCTTTCTTAACAGGAGCGCAGCACACAATGACTGCAGTAGCAGGTAAAGACACTACTGTCTGGGTTCTGCAAAAGCAGGATTTTGAGCGTTTACTGGAAATATGTCCTCAATTTACACGTGCAGTCGAGGACTATATTAAACAGGGTGAGGTTTCAGGCTATTTAACCATGAAACAACACTTCGATACCAACCAGGCTGCCCAGTGGACACATAAAGCGGTAAAAAACATGGAATCCGGAAAGCACATCCCATCTGCCAGGGAAATGATAGAAACTGCCAAAGAGCATACTGGGGCACCAATCGCGATCTGGCTTGGTATTTTCCTGGACGGTATCCCGGAGTCGTTAGTAATTGGCGCGTACATGATCCATTCAAGCCACATCAGCCTATCATTAATAGCTGGATTATTTCTTTCCAATTATCCTGAGGCATTATCGAGTTCCGTGGGAATGCGACAACAAGGTATGTCCTTTAAACGGGTATTGATAATGTGGACTTCTTTGATGATTTTTACGGGTATTGGCGCTGCTTTTGGAAACATGTTTTTCGCTAATGCCCCCGCAATGCTCTTTTCATTTATTGAGGGAATCGCCGCCGGTGCCATGTTGACCATGATAGCAGAAACCATGCTGCCGGAAGCTTACTTTAAAGGAGGCTCTATCGTTGGTATTTCCACCTTACTGGGATTTCTCACTCCAATTTATTTCAAAACAATGGAATAAAGATAACGACGGCATTGCAGAATCAACACACAATAACCCAAAAGGGTCACCCCTTTTCTCTGGGAGAAGCTTTCTCAGCGAACACAAAGAAAATATCGATGCAAACGAGGAGAGAACCGAATAAACAAAGTCAGGCCCGCCACACAGTACGTCGGTAAATGTCTACAATGTAAGTATGTGGTGAAGGCAACATACATTATGTTAATCCATCAAACAGCTTGCCGGACAAGCCAGAAGAACAGAGTGTGGTGAAAGGCCCGCCCAATAAACCGTCCAGTAAACAAAAGACTGTGCCGTTGCTGATACACCAAGGAACACAGGCATTAATGGTTGTCCTCCAGGAATGACACCAGAAATTGCAGCACCAGCACCAAATGACAAATTACTCAAAAATTCATGAGACGCAAGATAGCCAAAGTTTAAATCAGTAGTACCAAAATCATGAATACGCCTTGGTGGTATTAAACCGCTAGGGTCAATTAGTATAACCGGATTATTTTGTACATACGCATAGAGGTTAAGATCACCACCTGCAAATCCTATTGGGTCTTCACTGATAAATCTCCCCGTTTCAGAATCGTAGTACCTTGTCGTTACTCTGGGTGGCGGTGTGTATCCACCATCTACCCTTTCCACGTATGACAATATTTTAGCGCAAATCCTAACGTTTTGAACATTATCAATCATTTGGTCAACAAGCCACTTATGTGACAATGACATTGCCATCCACCCTTGTAAATCATCCCGGTTTTTTAGTAAGTCAAGAGATATAAACAGCTCAACAATAGCTGGCGAGGCATCCACCGGCAAACGAAGCCCCAACCCCGGGTCTCCATTATTTACCTGGTTGATACGCATATCATAATTATGCGTCCACCCATAAACCAATACGCTGTCCTGTAGATTAAGAGCGCTGTTATAAGAGCGACGAAATGACAATCCCGTCGGCGCCTGTCCTCCTGAAGATATATCAGTATGGTCAAATAGATATGCCCCTGTAGCCAAATCAACCGGTTCGATACTTGTCGGGTTTGATAAATAACCACTCTGGCTTAAATCAATACCATCACCTTCATAGCTTTCGACCAGTTCAGGATAATAATTGTATACATTACCAGGCACAGCGTTAAATCCGCCGGCGTAATCACCGCTTATTATCATTCCTATTGATAGATTCAATCCATTTTTCCATTTAGAAATATACCCGGTACCCTCCCATGTTCCGAAACCTATATTCAATTTACCATCACCGGGAAGAATAATCTTTCGACCAGCGTTGACAAGAGATTGTAATTCAACGATCTGCCCGGCCGAATAATTTACAATTTGAGACTGCACAGAAGCAAAATTACTGCTGTTAGCGTAAAACACCTTCTTGCCTTGAATATTAGTGGCATTTAACAGCTTAATGGTAGACACTCCGGGATGATCAGAACCCAGTTTCTGCTCTAAGACACAGTGTTCAAAAGAACTGGCAAGTGACCCGCTTATAAAAAAGTGGGCCTCTCTATCACTATCTCCTTCAAGAGTATTGCGACGTGAGAGAATGCTCACCGTAGTTGTTTTAATATCAATATAATAACCTGCTTCCTGGGCCATACGTCCAACATTGTGATGCCGTATAACAACTGTCCCGGCTAATTCACTTAGAACCCGATCCGTCAGACTTACCTGCTTCATCCATGTCAGCCCCATAACATTAAGAGATTCCCCCAGTACATGCTCGGCAGTATCAGGTTCACCTAAGTACAGTTGTTTACTTAATAATTTTTGTCTCTTATCCAATAGCCCGTTTGAAGCGCCCCCATAATTTGAAATGATCGCGTAAGTTGCCCCACTTTCATTATCATACGTAGAACTTTCATCTATATAAGTGCCTCCATTGGTCGCGTAGGGGTGGTCAATATATATAATCATATCGTACTTATTGCCTAAAGTTGTCGGTGTACCTGACGCAATCAACGCACCCTCCAAACGCAGTTCGGGATGATTATCTCCCGATGCATAGGTAATAGTCAAACGTTTCGCTCCAATCGCAGGAATTTCTAAAGTATGATCAATACCAACATGTTCTATACGCAGGGAAGCAATATGAGTGGACGGAATGTCAGTCCATGTCACAATATTGCTAATTGTATGTGGTAAAGTTAACCCGACTTTCGCTATTCGAGGTATTTTGACGATCTAAGTCTTTATAAATCAACAAAAACACCCTAAAGTCTACACTACAAGTTGCAATCTCTCTACTTCACGATAGCCTCCAAATTAGATGTAATTTTCGGTGGTGGTTGTTTGGGCAAATTAAATTTCATTTGACTCAGTAACATTTTGTGTTCCTTTTCAGGTTGTGTATATCGAGTCAATACGAGCTGCTTTCCATCAGTAGTCGGAAAATGTACATCAAGCATTTGCATCTTCTTAAACTTTTCTATTACGGCCCTTGGTGTTAGTCCTGGAGCTAACCACTTTAACCTCTGCTTAAGCGTAACATTTAAACAATAGGCCTGAAACGCAACAAAAATATGTGCCTCTATTCTTGTGTCTTTCTGATGATGAATTGGACGTATTAACAAGTCACCTTTCATCTCTTTAAACGCCTGCTCTACTTCTCCCAATAACATATACTGCTTCCAAAGTAGCCCAGGATCTGTAGCCGTCAAATTAGATCGAAGCAAATACTTTCCTTCCTTTCTCATCACTTTGCGAAGCTTGTCTTTGTCCAAGCTGAAGGTAAATGTCTCTTTGTTAACTACTTCCTTTGCATCAGGCAAATTGATCTTTACCAACGAGTATGCTCGTCCCGCTTCTTTCTTGGCCGCCCCTATCTTTAATAGCAATTTGTCTCTGCTGTTGCTCTGATCCTGCAACTGCTTTAACCTCTCCAATAGTTTCCTTAGCCTACGTCTACGCATAGCCCTCTCTTTGTTTACACGGTCTGCACTCTCCACCAATACATACAGCTCTCCATCATCCTTGAGTAACTTTACTTTTACTTTGTCTCGGACTTCTTCCCACGGTTTGTCTAAAAACTTTTTTTCAAGCTTGGTCAATCTACCCTTGGGAGTACCTATGAGATATTTTATCGGATACTCTGAACCTTTCATCTTCTCTATTGTTTCATCCGTTGGAATCCCTCTATCCATCAACCACGTACGATTTGATTTCCCATATTGCCCTTCAACCTTTTGCAAAAACATTTCAAGCGTGTTGGAGTCTTTCGTATTGCCTGGCATCACTTCATACGCCAAAGGGAAGCCCTCTGGAGTTACAATAAGAGCTATCACTACCTGTACGCAGTCTGACCTCTTATCTCTACTATATCCAAACTTCCGTAGTCCTGCACCAGGTGGGTCACATTCAAAATATGTACTGGTCAGATCATAAAGTAAAATGTCAAACCTGGCATTGAACATGTTATGCCATCTCTGCCTGAGAAATGAGAAAAGATCTTCTTTATGCTCAACGAGTTTGTCGAGACAACGATACAATTTATCCTTTTGGACTAAACCATAGTCTTCGCCTAATAGATCTGCCATGGCACTTTGTTCATACCACAATCTATGTAAACGCCACTCACTTCCGGGGTCTATTAATCGATAGGCAGTGAGTGTCTTAAAAACATTTAGCCAGCGTGTTCCTTTTCTACCAGGTAATAGTTTGCCTGACCAGAACTGATCTAGTTCTAAGAGATCCCATAGCTCGCAAAACAACCAGCACGCTCCCCACTGACGAGGGTTTTTAATTTGTAATTCATTTAATTTTACATGTATCGCATTCTGAGTTTCGTTGTGTGAAGGAGAGAGTGTGTCTTGAGGGAAAAGATGCATTTGCCTGGGTTGTTCTTGCCCGTCTTCAAATACCTCTATTGCTTTACGCCATGTGTCTTGTTGGTTATCACTTATTTCGCCAAGGTAGAGAACTTGGCGTTGGACAATACGACCAGAGCTTGTTCGCTTGTTTTCGACTATGTTCCAGTACCTATGGTTCTTACCATTTTTAAATCGTTCGTTGCATCTTAGAAACATGATGAGGGTATTATTGCAGAAAGGAATTAAGAAAAAAAGGGGGTAGGTCTACACTACAACGGGTTTTTGCCTGTTTTGGGACTTCTTGAAAAGCTGGATCCTTTATTTACATGGACTTACGTTTTGGTAAACTCAAAAATTTTCCAAAATTTCTTAAATTTAGTCGCGAATAGCGAAGGTTGGGTTAACTGAAGCTGAATGTCTGTTAGTTTTTTCTGGATGATTTCGTTGCCCCCTATGATCCCTTTGACACTGGCATTAGGGTATGACAAAAGCGGTATCCACAAAAACCTAACTGGACGTTTCTGATTAAGGTTAAATATAAAAGAAAGAAGTATGTTCAAGTCTGAAACATAGCCACTAAACTTGCGTTTTAAAATTAATAGAATATAATAAGCTTATATTGAATAGGCTGAAGAAATATCAAATGAAAAGGAGAGAAAAAAATGGAAACTATCTATGAAGGGCATTGGTACCATTCACATGAGAATTCGATCTCGTTAAGGCAGTGCGGACTATACAAAGATAAGATGGAGCATCCAGGTCACACGTATGATGACGATATTACGGACGCAAGTCATATTGACGATCGTGTTGCGGATAAAGGAAACGAGAGAGTCATAAGCGGCAATGAAATAACCGTGAGTATCCAGGAGTTTTTAGAAGTTGGAATGAAGTATAAAATAAGTATTGATGTTAGAGATGACTCGTACAATCTTCGGATTGAGAACACCTGAGCAAGCAATTATCACTTACAGTTACTTTGTCAGAAGAAGACCACACGGAGAGTATATATTCTATGAATATTAAATCTTGATCTATTTACATTTTTGCCGGAACAATCATGACGGGACATGGAGAGCTGCGTACTACACGTTCAGCAACACTTCCTAAAAAGAAATGTTTTACTCCGGTCCTTCCATGAGTTGACATTACGATCAAACTAACATTGCTACTTTTTGCAAATTGAATAATTTCATGATAGACAGATTTCTTTGGTTTAATAACAACCGTTTCAACGGGCAAACCGGCAAATTGTTGTTCCGCAATTTGCCGGATTTTCTCTGAAGCTTGTTTATATGCCTTTTCCAACACTCCCTTTTTGTCCTGAATTGCCAATCCATATTCAAATTTAATATCTGCAGGCGGGACAACATCAATTATTTTCAACAAGGTAATTTTACTCTGCTCATTTCCTGAAAGCTTGAACTGCTCCTTCGCATAATCAAATGCGGATCCAGCCTCTTCTGAAAAATCTGTTGTCACTAGAATATGTTTCATCTTTTTTTCTCCTCCAATGTTCTACAAGTTATCGTTCAATATCGTACTTATCCTATAATAATATTCTTCTTTGTCAAGACAGATATGAATGGAAAAACTGTTCTTATTCAATAAATTGGCAAACGTTAACCCTCTCCTTGCGAATGAAGGGATTAATGTTTATTTACCATTATTTGGATAACACTTCCAATAATCATCAACATCTTTCTGGATAGTGTTTATCACACCCACCTGTTTGACCGGCTCAAACAGGTGATCATATCTGTTTTGTGTTTTGAGGTACTCCTCTACCGGTTTAAATTCTGGTACTACCGTGTGCTCAACAACTCCATCAACCGCCTCTTTAAGCGGCCATATACCAGTCTGTACCGCCAACTTCCCAACTTCTACAGATTTTGAAGCACCATAAGACCATCCCGGAGGGCAAGGTGAAAAAGTAATGAAAAGTTTTGGGCCTTTTATCATGGAAGCCTTTTCAAATTTGCTTGAGAGATCTGTAGAGTGTGATGGTGAAATAGTAGCAATATAAGGAGGCTTTTGTGATCTCCATATTTCAAACAGGTCTTTTTTCCTCTGGATAGTGCCTTCAGGGTTAGACTTGCCTGGAAAAGATGTATTTGTCTTTGAACCAAACGGTGTAGCGCTCGACATCTGAAAGCCGGTATTAGAAAACGCCTCATTATCATAACAGAAATAATAAAAATCCAATCCTCTATGTATTGCCGCAGAAGTGGATTGCAACCCTATGTCATTTGCCGTACCATCTCCCGTGAGGACAACAACCTTCAAGTCTTCATCATCTCTGAGTTTTCCTTTTTTGATAAGTATATCCAGTGCGTCCCTTATACCCTGGGCCCCTGCCGGCGCGCAGGCCATCGCGGTATACATCCATGATGATTCGAAAGGTGAATAAGGATAAACGGAAAGCAGTGTGAAGCAGCCGGCAGCGTTTACAATAACGACATTCCTGCCCAGGACCTTATGTGCTAACCTTAACGCTAAAAGCCCACCACAACCAGCACATAAGGGTGTTCCAGGTGCAATATGCTCTTCCGTAGAGATATCCTTGTAATTTTTATAATGCCTGGTTTCCATGTTAATAAAACCTAAATTGATCGATTACTGTACAAAGTTGTAAGGACTGTTTCCCAAACAGCCTTTATTGTGCCGCCAGTCTGGGAAACTAGCCCTACAATTAATAATTCTACTGTGTTGCCTTTTAGATAAAATACCTGGGTAAAGAATGCTTAAATTATTGTATTCACTCCTCTCTTTCGAGAGGACTCCAGCTCTGGAATCCTCTCGAAAGAGAGGAGTGACATCAGATCAGGACAAACATCCGCTTGACTTTATATCTTCCCCGCAATTTTCTGTAATTTGTCTATTTGACGCAAATCTTTTTCAGTATAAAGCAGTTGAGTTTCAGGAATTATTCCGGTTTCTACACTTTTTTTCATTTCATCAATTATGTAACGGAATTCCACCAGACTGATATCTTTACCACCCAACCCTCCAATAAAAGAGAGTAGTACATCAGGCCGTTGTTTTTCGTGATATAGAGTCTCTGATATATCATTAAAGAAGATCCCGCCTGACCCCGGACTGATATTCTGATCAATAACTGCCACTGCTTTCTTACCATTCAGGAATAATCTGAGTTCTGTCTTTGGAAAAGGTCTGATAAGCCTCAACCTCAGAAGCCCAACCCTTAAACCTTTTTCCCTGAAACTCTTTACTGCCGCCTTACCTTTAATGGCAAAAGAGTTACTCATTACCAGAACATATTCAGCACCTTCCATCATAAACGCCTCAACGGCCGGATACGATCTGCCAAATATCTCTTTAAAATCATTTGCAACCTCTTTATATACCTCTATGGCATTTAAGGAAGCTAAATGCAGTTGATACTTGAAGTACGAATAGGCACTCCCTCCCAGCACAGCTACTCCTTGTGCCATAGGCTTTGATGCCTTAAAGAATGCGTGCTTTGGGTGATATTCAGGTAGAAATTTCCTTATTTCATTGCTATCATGTATTAACACAGGCTCTCTGGTAAACGAAAGATAAAACCCGTCCATATTAATCAAAACAGGCAAGAGCACCCTTTCATCTTCTGAAATTCTGTATGCCATTAATATCGTGTCCAGAATTTCCTGGCAGGTTTCTACATGTATTTGAATAATGCCGGTATCCCTTGCAGAGAGTATATCATTATGGTCTGGTTCCAATGTGATTGGAGCTGAAATCGCACGTGACACATTAATGAGAACCAGAGGCACGCGCCATCCGGCAATATTATACAGCATTTCGAAACCATACAATAAGCCCTGGCTGGATGTTGCAGAGAACACCCTTGCACCGGTAGCGGCGGCAGTACCCGCAGCAGTTATCATTGAGTGCTCAGAATCCATATTAGTAAATTTTGCATTCATCACTCCATTATTTATCCACTTAGAAAGCGATTCTATTATCTCTGTCTGAGGAGTGATGGGAAAAGCCGGTACATAATCAACCTCTGCGAGTCTGGCCCCCCATGCTGCAGCGAGATTCCCGGTTAACATCTCTTTTACCATGCCCTTACCTCACGTTCTTTTGTAATAACCTTTTTTGGACATTCGTCCATACAGGTAAAACAACCTTTGCAGTTGTCGTAATCAATATGAGGATAACCGGATTCATCAAGAGAGATACAGCTATGAGGACAGTGAACAAAGCACGCTCGGCACCTGGAACACCTGTCATGATCAATAACGGGTTTGAAAAATCTCCAATTACCGGTTTTTTTCATAATTGTATTTCCACTCTCATATACTCTGGCTGACCCAACTCTGGCATCAGCATATTCCAACTGTACTACTTTATTTTCATTTTCTTCCTCTGAAAATTTTAAATCAGGAGAAGAGATGGACGGTGTGTTGTCAAAGCAGGTAAGAGCAGCCTGGACATTTTTATCAATAACCTCTTTTTTCAGGTTTATATCAGTCAACTCTTTGATGACGGCCTCTTGTAAATAATCTCTTGAAATAATTCCTGTCAATTTACATGCTGAAGCTGCCGCAACGCTGCTGAGAACTGGTTTGTTTATAATCTTCAGCGCAATATCTGTTATATCAACTACAGCAATTTTTCCACTTACCTGATACGTATCTTTAACATGTGAAGCTGTATAGTGGGTGTTAACAAATGTTATTGTACCATCCCAAGTTCCCTGTAACACATTTGCCGCACTATCTTTCAGTAATGTTTCATCTGCTATAATATTGATATCAGGATTAACAATTATACCCCTCTCCAGTATGGGATTATCAGAGAGTCTCGTAAAAGCAATAATCGGAGCCCCTCTTCTCTCCGCACCATATACGGGAAAATCCTGGGCAAAATATCCCCCGATAAATGATGCAGTACCTACTATCCTGCTGGCAGTCTTCATACCCTGCCCACCTCTACCGTGAAATCTTATATTCTTTAGAATTGTATTTTTGTTTTGTACCATTAGTATTTTAACAATATACGAACAGCACGGACAAGTGAATTTGTCCACGTCGTCCATGTGTATCCAAGACTGGAATCCTCTCGAAAGAGAGGACTATTGTCAGGACCAAATTATTTTTTCTCTCCATACAGTATCAGTTAGCTTTCTATTTCAAGATAACCCTTGCATCAACAGCTTTAACGGATTTTTCATAAGCAAATAACGGGTTAAGTTCCACTTCCTTTATAATACTACAGTTTGTTACTAACTCAGAAATACTAATAATTGTTTTAGCCACTTGTCCTATATCAATTTTCCTGGCACCTCTATAGCCCGACAGAACAGGATACGCTTTAATCCCATTTATCATCTCAAGTGCTTCAGCTTCAGTTACCGGTGCAATCCTGAAGGATACATCTTTATAGAGTTCTACAAACACTCCTCCCAGACCAAACATTACTGCCGGACCAAACTGTTCATCACAAATGCCGCCTACGATTAGTTGAGTTGCCTCAGGTATCTGTTTTTGTAAGAAAACCCCCTCTACCTCGGCATCTGGCACGTTTTTTTTCAGATTATCTATAGCCTTATAATAATTCATCTCCACTTCCTCTACATTTTTTAGATCAATAAACACACCTCCAACATCACTCTTATGCTGTGCGTCTTGTGAAGCGATCTTCAAAACAAGAGGAAATCCGATTTCCTTAGATACTGCCACCGCATCTTCAACAGTTTTAACTAAGGCGTAATCAGGCACATCAATCCCATACAACTCAACCATCGCCAGAGATTCATCAGGAAGTGCGGCTATTCTGCCAGAAGCCACGATCTTATCTACAATCTTTTCCACTTCACGGTTTTTTGAAGTTTCAACAACCATCCATTTTTCCTCTCTCTACCAGAACATTCATAGCTTTCACCGCCCTTTCAGGTGACATGAATACGGGGATATTTTTTGATTCAAATTTTTCTTTGGTTTTCTTAGTATAGACGCTTTTAATTGTACAAACGACAACTGGTTTTCCTGATTCCTTTGCTCTTTCTGAAATAACATCAACCACACCTTCCGTCATGGCAGGTGGAGGCATTAACGGGATTATTATCGCGGCATCATAAAAATCATTGTCTACGAATGCTGTTTTCAACGCAATCCCGAAGTCTTTATCGCCGGCACTCCCGGTAAGGTCAATTGGATTATTAAAGATGAAAAACTCTGGAAAATGTTCAGAAAGATACTCTCTGATCCCGGGAGGAGTTTGCGCAAGATTCAGTCCCGTATCACTACACATATCTGAAACTGCGACTCCAAATCCTCCTCCATTGGTTATTACTAGAATCTTATTTCCCCTTGCCGGTTTTTGCATCAGGAGCACTTTACAAGCGTCAAGAAACTCTTCAAGATTGTAAACCTCCAGAACTCCTGATTTTCTAAATGCAGCTTTGTAAATTTCATACCTACCGGCAATAGCTCCAGTGTGAGACCTTGCCGCGTTAATCCCCGATTCTTGTCTACCGACCTTCAATACAACTATATGCTTATAGCAGGAGCAGAGCCTGGATGCACGGATAAACCTTCTTCCATCATCAACAGATTCCATATAGATCCCTATTACACGCGTAGAGTCATCTCCGGTTAAATACTCGATCAACTCTGATTCTCCAACGTCAACACGGTTGCCGTAACTTACAAATTTAGATACTCCAATACCTTCAAGATATAACATATCCAGCATGGAAGCAGCATATGATCCACTTTGAGACAAAATGCTCAGATGCCCTCTTGAAGGACGTTTTATCTTTGACCAGGGAAGAAAGAATGTACTGAAATTTGAGTAATTGTTCAGAACACCCAAGCAGTTAGGGCCAATTATTCGAATATTATTTTCCCTGCAAATTTTTTTTATTTCGGCTTCGAGAACTATCCCTCTCTTTCCTGTCTCAGCAAATCCACCACTTATAATCACCACATTATTAATTTTTCTCTCTATATGCTGGCTGAGAATTTCAGGAATATGTTCGGAAGAGATTGTAATTATTGAAAGATCTATGTTATCTTCATAATCAAGAATTGAAGGACAACACTTGAGACCAAACACTTTTTCGTAATGAGGATTTACAGGGACAATCGTCCCTTTGTAACCCATTTCAAATAGGTTATTAAAAATTGCGGATGTGATATTCAGTTCATTCTCTGTCGCTCCAATTATCGCTATAGACTGAGGATTGAAAAACTTATCTAAACTCATTTTGTAAACGCTTCCGCTCTCTTTATCGTGTACCCTGAGCACTCCATATCTCTCTAAATGTCAGAGCATCTAAAGGTTAAAGCGATGAGTTACAGCAGACAAAAAGAAACCATGCCTCCTTTAACCCATAGCCTTTTCCTCATCTTACCCGTAACCCGCAAAAGGAGAAAAACATAATAAATCGTTATCAATCCATATCATCAACATCCTTGTCCGCACAATCAATACAGCGGTCTGCAAAAGGGATTGCTTTGAGCCTTTCCGGGGAGATATTCTTTTTACATAATGTACAAATCCCATATTCATTTCGTTCAATGCGCTCAAGTGCCGCATCTATTTTTTCTAATTCTGAACGTGCAAGGCCGCCTAGAGCTTCCAATACATCATCATTCTCGCGCTCCAATGCCTGCTCTCCGGAATCGGGATCCGGCGCGCCATTAGTATGCAGTATATCTTGATCTACCTTGTTCAAGCGACCCTTTATTTCATCGCGCCTATCAATAAGTTTCCTGCGAATCTGATCATATTTCTTCATGTTAACCTCCCACTCGTTATCTTTTTCTGAGAATATATTTTGCAGTTAGATGCTGAAAATATATATTAATGATATCTACTTCTCTTTCACACTGATTCTCTTTCCTCACAAATATTATATCAAAGTTCGGAATTAATTGTTACCTATTTAAAGAAGCTACATACATAACCTGGCTATCAATTGATCTACTATGAGAGTTGGTGATAGACGGCTGGTTTTACATAACAAGTCGGCTTCAAGCATATACTTCCATTTTTCAGGCATTTCCTCCTCTTTAAAATTCCGAGCCTGCTTTATCATTTTATCAACAAATGGCCGATTTACAGTAGTTTTTTCTAAAACATCATTTTTATTTCCACCCTTGTCAAGGACCCTGATAATTTTCCATAAATCTTTCATTCTTTTATGTGCTGAAATTACGATAGTAATCGCAATTGATTTTGGATCAAACGTGATAGTTTTACGCTCGTTCTCCATACCAATATTAAAAATATTTTCTGCCATTTTTACAGCGGAGATACTGTTTTTCATACCAATAGCATCAAGCAGGTTGAAAAGTTTCTCTCTATGGCCAACCCCCGAGAACATTTTAATATCTTCTATGGAAATTTCCTTCCTGTCACCGACAAAAATTGATAATGCATCCAGTTGCCTATCAATAATTGCAAGGCTGTTTCCTGTCCTTTCCATGAGGCAAAATGCAGATTTCAGGTTCATAGTTTTATCATAATTCCCGGCATGCATAACAATCCATTTCGTTAATTCACTGTCATACTCCGGTTTCTTTGTTTCCCATGGCGCAGGTCTGTCAAACAGTTGGCCACATTCAATGAGAATACCTTGTTTGCTGTTCATAGCTTTCGCTATTCTCGTTCTTTTATCTATTGACAAAACTTCTAAAACCAGGCAGTTAATTCTAAAAGGATTTTTAATGTATTCAGAAATTCTTTCCTGATATTTAACCAGGAGGTTGTCAGCATTCTCAACTATTAACAGCTTATGCTTTCCAAACATAGGAGCAGTTTTTGCTTCATCGATAATATCATTAAACAAAGTAGAAATTTTAACGTTTTGTGCAGCACCACCCTGGGACTGATTGACGGTAAAATTACTGCCCGTGTCTTTACCATTAAATTCGATCAAACCTTCTTTGACTCCTCCATCCATAAAAAATCGTCTTTTGATCCCGGACAAAGCCTGTTTTTTTTGGAAATACTCGTTTCCACTTATTAGATAAACAGGTAAGTTACTTGTTTTATTATACTTGTGTATAAAATCGGTAAATTTCATAGCAATATTCTAAAAAGTTTATATTCTGAAACATTATGGTAAATGTATTGTCAAAATATTCAATTAAAAAATCAGCTTTTTTTCTCAAAGATATTGACATAATTAAACTTATGTGTATAATTAGCTGCAATTTGATACCCAGATTTATAGTCAAATACGGTTTTTGAGAATTATAATTGTTTTGGAGTAATGGAATATGACCACAATAACAAAAAGAGAACTAGCAGAGGCTATCTCTCAAAAATTAGGAAGTCCGCAAATAGTTACTAAACAAACAATTCAACTTTTCCTAGAATTATGTACCGAAGAACTTGTAAAAGGCAATCGATTAGAATTCAGGGACTTTGGTATTCTTACTACAGTCGAAAGAGGGTCCAGAATTGGAAGAAACCCCAAAACCGGCACAACCGTAGATGTACCTCCAAAAAGAGTTGTAAGGTTCAAATCAGGAAGACTTCTAAAAGAGAAGGTCCAAAAGAAAGAGAGTTTCGCTCAGAAGGTACCAACAGACTCCGGCAACGATGTTACTACTCAGGGCCAGTAATTAATATCCGGCTGCGCTCCCTTAAATTTATCAACATGATTTCTGTGTGAATTGTCTTTTGAAAAACCATGTTCTTCAAGTATCCATTTACTCCCTGATCTTTTATAAGTAATTTTGTAGGAATAATCAGACAATCGCCATCTCCAAAAGAAAAAATGTGACAATCCTGTCATAAAAATATTTATTTTCTGCGCATATGGATCAATGTCTTCAAATACTGCAATACCCATCCTGGTAACTCCCGGATCGTATTCCCCTTTCATCTTGTCCGGACTTAAATACTTCTCTCCATCTTCGGAAACTTGTTCTGCAATTTTTGGTATATATTTTGCTTCATAAAATTTATCTGTGTCAGTTGACAATATAGTTGATACAGGTATCAAAATCTTCTGATCAATAGTATTACGTATTGAGTATACCCATATCAAATATTTTTTCTCGTTTTCAGAACTCTCATTGAACTTAAAATATTCGGGAACACTCCAGCCAAAATCCACTTGTGATGCATCCGATGTCGCAGGAAACAATATGACAACATTAAGAAACAACATAAAACACAAATACTTGAATTTTTTCATCAATAAACCCCCAACCTGGCTTAGCCAGAATTAAATATTTTATATTTAAGCTTTACTATCTTATCAGTTGTTTCATCTGAAATTGATACATTGCTTTTCCTTGCAAACATTTTCATCGTTTCCCTGTCAGTTATACCTTCCATAAGGTAAATATCCAGATCAGAAGCAGATATATCTATCGTTGACAATGCTTCTTGCCACGATTTGATGTGATACTGCATTCCATAGACGACAACTCCGTCCATATCAAAAATCAGCGTATTAATGTTTTTCATCTTCTATTAACTCCAGCGCATACTTTATAGGAACACCAAAGTTTGCACCGCTGAAACCACGAAAAATCCCATAATTTACAGCAACCACTTCTCCTTTATTATTAAAAAGCGGCCCACCACTACCCCCAACAGTTGTCTGTGCATCATATATAATTCTTTTTCTTAAAACATCGCTAATGTGTCCCTGAGTTGCTATAGGCTTTATCAAACCATGATTAGATAGCTCCTGGGCCGCTTCCAGAAAAGACATTTTAGATATTTCCAGTGCAATTTCCGGATCACTTTTTGCGCAAAGAGCATTTATACCGGCCGGATAACCTAACAGGACAACAGGTTCTCCCTCTATTGCCTCCTTATCACTTAATTCTATATCAAATTCAGGTAATTCAATTCCTTCAGGGTCAAAACTTACAAGAGCAACATCGACAATATCAGAAACTTTTTCTACTTTAAGTGGAACAGGGTCTTTCACCTCAGGAAAGAAAGCCCTGAACACCTCAAGTTTTGGTATAAAGCCTGGTTCAAGAGGAATAGCATGTGCCGCCTGCCGCCACCAAGGCTCAGCAATATGACGATTTGTCAGGATCTTTCCATTACCTATCATAAATCCGGTTCCTGTAAGTTGATTGGTCAGTAGACGCCCATCCCGCCACGATTTTAACGGCTTACCCGTTTTTTCATCAACTAAAGAAAAAGAACACTGAATTAAACAAACACCCTTACTGAAATCTTTTATTATTTTTTCGCCTATAGCACTCTCAAATTCAAGGAGTTCTACTCTTTTTGTTGTTTCTGTCAGACCGGAGAATATGTTATAGATTAATGTAACAATACCAATAAAGGTGAGCAAGAAGAGAAAGACAGTAACAAGTTTAAATTTTGCTGACGATTGTGTAAACGCCTCTGTCAATAGACTCTGAAAAAAAGCCGTCGCCGTAACAAGCGTTCTCCCCTTCTGTGGTTCTCTGGCGATATCCATGGAATCCGCCAGTATTTCACTCAATGGCTTACATACATCTCCCACCTCCTCTTTTATCCTGAAACGTGCTCTTGGCCCGTTGTTACCAAATTCAATAAGGTCACCATCATGAATAACAACCTCCTTTATCTGCCTGTTATTCACAAACGTACCTTCAGCACTGTCTAAATCCTTCAGGACATAATCACACTCCTGTAAAATTATTTCCGCATGAAAAGGTGATGTGTTTTTGTCTATAGATTGATCAAAATTGAGGTTGCACATAGGGCCTGTTCCAACACTGATTTTTGAATCAGTAAAGGATTCTGTCTTACCTCTTTTACTTCCCGACAGATGAACAAAGATAGCCTTCATGTGTTATTGTGAACAAAATGATTGTATATAATATCAGCAAAAGCACTTAGTCCCTTCATATCTTTGCCCAATTTTGATATCTTGTTTCCAAGCGCTTCCCTGTTTCTAAAGTTCTTTGAAACGTATTCGGCTACGAAAGTCTGAGCTGAAATAAAATTAAGATCAATCCCCTGATCATCAGAGCTTTCTGATATTTTATATGCAACCAGATCAGTAATTGTCTTTAATGTAATATCTTTTTTACTGCTTATATTGTTTTTGACTGTTTCAAAATCCAGATGGTCACTGGATATAAAAGACTGATATATCATCTCAGCAAAGGTTTCAATTCCCTTAAGCCCACCATCTAATATTGTTAACTTTTCGCGAAATTCATCAAGGGTACTGTAATTTTCTGAAATATATTCTGCCGTTATTTGCTCTGCTTTAGTAATATTATTTTCAGGACCACTGTCATAAGGACCCTTTGATATTTTTAACGCTACTATATCAGTTATGGGTTTTAATGTAACATCTTTAACATTTCGTATATGATCTACAATTGTTTCCACATCCAGTTTCTTGTCCATTTAAGTGCATTATACTAACGCATAAATATAAATCAACTCTGATATATAACACTCGGTTTAATCGGCAAATATCCAGATAGTTCAGCTTTAATGACGATATATGAGAATGGAAATAAAAGCGAACCAATCAAGAACGCTCGATAAGAAAAAAAACAATGGTTTTGGTGGGGACATGTTTATGTGAAATGATTAAAAAAATAAAGGCTTCAGGGTTAATTTAAACCCTGAAGCCTTTAGTAGTTCTTACTAACGATAAGTTTCAATCAATGACTGCCGGTAGCTGGACGACCTGCAGCACCTAATTCAAATGTCACCTGTACAATTTCACCTGCTTTAACCCTGACTTGTTTGGTAGCTGTATTGTCATGGTGATCAGCAACTGTAACGGTATGGAAGCCATTGTCAACTGATAAAATTGTGTTTCCGCTATAACCGGTAGTACCAGAATTATCTCCTACACTTACCTCAGCTCCTTTAATTGGCGCACCCATTGCTGTTACCATAACAATGACTGTTCCTCCCTGAGTAGGAGGCCACTCACCACCCCTATCATAAGCAGAGCTAACATTGCTCAAGCAGAAAATTAACCCAGCTGCTATCAGCGATACAAAAGCAAATTTCATTTTACTAAGCATTCCCTTCTCCTTTCAAAATTAAAAAATAAAAACACGCAACATTGCAGTAAATCTTCTCTTCATTACAAGAAAACGTGGCTAAAACACCCACCTCTTATCGATGAGATGTTTTGTTAGCCTGAAAAACAAATTAGATCAAGGGATTATACATTAAAACTTGTTTTCGTCAAGTGATTTTCTGTTTTTTGGTTTGAGACAGCTAACCCTTTTCTCTTAATTTAGTTATAAATATTTGCGTATATTAATTGACTAATTATACAATAATAACAAATATTATTATTTTTTTTCATAATGTATTAATGTAGTATAGTAGTCACATAACTAATACAATCATAATCGTCTAATATAAAACAACTTATACCACCTTACAAGCCAAAATTCATTGATTTGCCATGCAAAATAGAGAAATAACGGAAGAGAAGAGTTTCTATAAACATAAAAGAGATTTTCTTAAGGGTTACGCACCTTTTTCCTTATTGTCAAACAATTTATTAAAGAAGATTGTATCTAAAATCCAGATCCAGAATTATGGGACAGGTCAGACTATATGTGAAAGAGGACAGAAGGGTAATTGCCTGTTTATCATCCATACCGGGACCGTGGTAGAAACGTTGGTTGATAACAGTGGAGAAGAGATTACCGTCGCAATACTCAACAAAGGAGATTGTTTTGGTGCAATCCCTTTCCTTACCGATGAATCATACCTGGCAACCAGAAAGGCAAAGGAAGAGGTTGAACTCTTCGTACTTCACGATTATGACATCCAGGAACTGATTCTGAAGAACCCTGTTCTAAGTATACATTTAAGTAGAATTGTCTCTGAAAGGATAAAATCCTTCTTTGATTTCTTTGAAAAGGAAAAGATAAAAATAGTTGAAGTCATTGAAGGTGAATCTGAAAAAGAGAGAAAACTGGAAATAATTAATAGAGTAACCAGGCTATTCCATTCATCGGAAGATATTAACAGGACACTCTTTTTTGTTGTCAAGGCAGTTAACAGAGAAATGAAAGCCGATGCCTGTTCTATTTATCTCGTAGACCCGGTTTCTTATGAACTTGTACTGGAAGCTGCAGTTGGCTTTGATGAAAAAGTAATTACAAATGTGAGAATGCGATTGGATAAAGGTGAAGGGATTACCGGATGGGTAGTAGAGCATGGAGAACCTGTCGCTCTTGAAGATATCCATGCGGACCCAAGGGTGAAGTTTATTACTGAAATCCATGAGGACCGATTTTCATCGCTATTGTCTGTACCGTTAGGTGATAAAAAAAACGTTATAGGCGCGATTAATATACAGACTGTAGACAGAAGAAAGTACACGTATGATGATATAAGAGGATTGACGATTATGGCAAATCACATTGCCCTTGCAATCTCCCATGCACGCCTTAAAAGGAGGATACAGATTGTAGAAGGAGTAAGCGACAGAAACGTTTCAGATAAATCGGGTTTTGTAGGTAAGGGTAAGTATATTGACAAAATAAATGCGTTCGTTGATTTAATGGCTTCTGGTGACGGACCGGTATTAATAGGTGGTGAAGATGGAACTGGTAATGTGCCGATGTCAAAGATTATTCATTATAAGAGCAAACGTTATAAAGGCCCTTTTGTAGAGATTGATTGTAGAAATATTGACAGTGCATCATGGGGAGAAGAACTGTTTGGATATGAAAAAAATACTAAAGTAATTTGCAGTGATGGCCTGACAAAAAATAATTTACAGAACGATTTTTCCCCTCAGAAAGATATTGAAACAGGAAGCCTGGTAACACGTCTGGGATTTATTGAGCTGGCTGATTCAGGAACTATTTTTTTAAATCATGTTGATAGATTGAATCAGGCGAACCAGATTAAATTACTGAATTATCTACAGGAAGGTAAATTTAATCGTGTCAACGGAAATGATACTATTTTTTCAAACGCGAGAATTATTTCATCTGTTTCTCAAAATATCGCTTCA
Organism: Candidatus Scalindua japonica; assembly: GCF_002443295.1. Lineage (NCBI taxonomy): Bacteria > Pseudomonadati > Planctomycetota > Candidatus Brocadiia > Candidatus Brocadiales > Candidatus Scalinduaceae > Candidatus Scalindua > Candidatus Scalindua japonica. Next base: position 107,478 of record NZ_BAOS01000014.1, read on the forward strand.
TATTTAGAGGAAGGAAGATTTGATAAGAGTCTATATAAAATACTAAATAAAAATTATTACCAATTAAAGGCTCTTAGAGACCAGAAACGCAGTATTCCCATGCTTACCAAAGATTTTATTGAAAATATCAGTCGTGAATTGCATAAAGACGTAAAGGGTATAGCTGACAATGCTATGGGAAGATTGATGAGTTATGATTGGCCCGGTAATGTAAAAGAACTTGAGAATGTATTAAGGCGCGCAGTAATTCTGGCAAAAGGTGATGTAATTACGTCAGAACAGATTTTTTTCGGTATACCGATGGGAGAAAAAAAATGGTCATATGATATTCTTTCATTTGATACGGTTAAAAGTTTCCTGAAAAGCAGACTTTATCCATCAGGCCTTCAGATTTTAAGTTCTATTTTTCTTGTAATTACACTTCTGATGCTTTTTCTGGGACACAAAAACGGGCTGTTAAATCCTGTAAATATATTATTCTGGTCAGCCGGAATATTTGGCATGTACATGATAACTTTTGTTTCCGGAAGATTTTTATGCGGAATATGTCCTTTTGCTGCCACAGGTGATTTGATTAAGCGATTTATATGTTTTAATCGGCAAATACCAAAGATAATGGTTTCATACGGAAGGTATTTTACCATTGGACTCATAATATCAATCTTCTGGTTTGAAGGTGTCACATCAATTCAACACTCTTCGACATTAACGGCATACTTAATTGTATTTATTCTCTCAGGAGCTATTATTTCAGGCATTCTCTTTGAAAGAAGAGCATGGTGCAGGTATCTTTGCCCACTGGGTGGCCTGTTTGGCATTTATTCACTTACATCAATAACCTCTTTGAAGGCAAATAGAAGTGTCTGTCTGAACCAATGTGAAACTCACGATTGTTATCTGGGAACACAATTAACAAAAGGCTGTCCAATGTATTTACATCCTTATGGACTGGAGAATGGTAAAGATTGTGTTTTATGTATGAATTGTTATAAAAACTGCAGTCACGGTTCTATAAAGGTCAATTTCCAGGTACCCGGAAACGATATAGGCAACATGTCCAACAGGTCATTGTCTGAATCTTTACTGTGTTTGTCAATGTTGGGGATTTTGTTAGTTGAGTATGGGAGCCTTCTCAGTATAGAGTCTCAGCTCTTTCAATCTTTATCTCGCCTTATCGGAATCAATCAAACCATACTTTACACGTTGATATTCATCTCTGTATCTTTTCTATCGTCCGGTTCTATCGTTTTTCTCGATTATGTATCTAATGGGTTCTCGTTTGACAATGTGAAAGCAAGAATTATAGACTTCGGATACTCTGCAATTCCACTCGCACTTATGGGACATCTTGCCTTTTACTGGAACAAAATTAAAGCGGATTTCCGAAAGCTGATGGAGTTAACCGGTATATACCAACCGGTAAGGGTTGAAAATGAAGTTTTAATTGCAGAAAAAATAGAGGGTATCTCAGCTATTGAATTATTATTTATTTTTGCAGGTTTTTTTGGAAGTGTTTATATTTTCTATCTTCTATCAAAAAAGACAAAACATGCTTTGACAATATCGACCACGACCAGTTATTTATCTGTATTCGCTGTCTTTGCATTTACATATATATGTTTATTGTAGAACACAAGTTACGGTTGTATTCTGTAGTTTTGAAATTGTTGAGTTTTCTGTTTCAGTTCACATTATTCAGCTAAAGATGAGGGGTTATACAGTTTAGACTTATTATGCGAATCTTTTGGACCTAAAAAACATATGAACTCTTTCAGCAATTCCTTATTAAAAAAATTTTCCTTTTTACTTTTCATCTCTGCCAGCGCCGCAAAAGGAGTCATCGCATCTGCGTAACCCTTGTTGCTAGTCATTGCATCATACGCATCAACTATTCGTGATATACTGCCAAATAAATGGATATCACCTTCTCCAATTCCATAAGGATACCCTGTACCATCATGATTTTCATGATGTTGAATAACTACTTTTAATGACAGTCCATCAATATTACCCCTCTGTTCTAAAAGCTCAAGTCCCGCTTTAGGATGCCTCCTTATTACATCCAACTCTTCTCGGGTAAGTTTATTGCTATTGTTGATAACATCAGGAGAGATGGTTGCCATTCCTATATCATGCAACAACAAACCTGTACCAAGGCAATCCAATTCATGCGGCTTTAAGGAAAGATATTTACCAAAAAGTAAGCCAATCACCGACACATTAATAGAATGTGTATATAACTGGTAATTTTGGGAAGTGACTGTAAATAAACTGTAAAATGTGTTTTCATCTTGCACGATGTGTTGGACTGTATTACTTACCCACTCAGACGCCCTTTCGATATTTTGGCCGGACTTTGGGTCGTCCAAAATCTCCTTTGTAATATTCTCAGCAACCTGATAGAGAACTCCGGATTTTTCTAAAGAGTCCTTACTACTGTCTTCAATGATTTGTTTAAGGTTTTTTTCCTGATATCTGAGATATTTATCAGTGTCTTTTGTAGAAATATAAAGCCTTTGTATATTCCTGTTTAATAATTCCCCTTTTCTCTGCTGGCTAAATTGCTCGTTTCCACGGCAGAATAAAATATATTGCGAGCGTCCTCTGATATCACTTCTTAAAAAAAGATCAAACTCTATCTTTGTATTTTCAATTAAAGTATTTTTTGTTATGGCTATATATTCATTCATTATCGAAGAAATGTAGATTTCCAGGCAAAAAAATTAATTCATTTTTTAATTTAAATTTCTACTTGAAACCAAAAAGTACGTTTATCTCTTTTGTGTTTTTTTATTGTCACAGTATCGTTTGTAAGACGGTATACAAATTGTTCGAATAGGCTATTTTACTTAGGACGTATTCATCTGCAATATATTATCATCTCTGGGTTTTTTGCGAGGATCTTTAAGCCCAAGAAAGCAGATAAACTCTTTCAACAATTCATCGTCAAAGCAGCCCTGCATCTCTTTTTTAATTTCTGCCAGTGTCGCAAATGGCTTCATTGCGGACGCATATGGTCGGTTGGATGTCATTGCATCATATGAGTCAACTATACGGGAAATATGACCAAATAGATGAATTTCATTACCTCCGATTCCATAAGGATATCCTGTACCATCATTATTTTCGTGGTGTTGAACAACAATTTTCAGTGACGCACCATCAATATTTATGAATTGATCTAAAATGTTCAGTCCCAATTTAGGGTGTTTTTTTATTATACCGAATTCTTGACTCGTAAGATTTCTACGATTATTTATTATCTCTGATGGGATTTTTGTCTTACCAATATCATGTAGAAGCAGGCCCGTTCCCAGATTTTTCAATTCCTTAGAATCTAAAGCAAGATATTTTCCAAAAAGTAATCCGATTACTGAGGTATTAATAGAATGTGTATAAATATGATAATCACGAGAGGTAACTTCAAACAAGCTGGAGAACGTGTTTTCATTTTGAATAATGTGGGTAATGGTGTTACCGACCCAGGCAGAAGCCCGTTTGACTGTCTGGGTTGGTATTGGATCTGCCATGATATCACGAGTTAAATTTTTTGCAACTTGATAAAGTGCTCCTGATTTTTGTAAAGAACTTTTACTGCTATCCGTAACGATTTGGTTAAGATTTTGTTCCTGGTATATTAAGTATTTGTCTGTGTCTTCTGAGGAGATATAGAATTGTTCTACCTTTTTGTTTAATAACTCTTCTCTCAACTGAGGGCTGAAGAGTTGGTTTCCTCGGCAGAATAAGATATATCTTGAGCGGCCGTTAAAATCATTTCTCAAAAACAAATCAAACTCTATCTTAGTGCCTTCAACTAAAGCATTTTTTGTTATGGCTATGTATTCACTCATTCAGAATTTGTAGAACTTTCTTGATATAGATACTAATTCAAAGGTATTAGTACATTTGGAATAAGAGAACATTTTATATCGTTTATTTTTGTTTATAATACTTCTTACAAGATTTTTTCTCTGTTTGTTTGCCAACAAGAGTCATTGTCGCTAATTTCATGCCTATCGCATAAAACATACAAACAACAGACTAAAAGAAACAAGCAATTTGCTATAAGTATCAATATTGCAAATATTTGTCTTTAATACATGGCCGCAAGAATTTTTCAGGTGACAACTCAATTCATTCTATATTATTTTATAGAATTGTTTATATTTACAACATTTTTTAAAAACCTTTTACTTTGCTCTTATTATACCGATACACATTTATGCAAACATCTTAAGTATTTGTGTGTACCAGGAGTGTCAAGGTTAGCTAATATTGTACCCAAACGATTGATAAATATAGTAAACAAATAGTACAGAGAAATGTTTGTGGCAAGCACCAACATACTAACGTCTTATCCACTGAGTGTGTTTTGTGGATTTTGTTAAAAGACAGTTATTACTGTTTCAACTTGTCATTAATATTGTTAATAATACCCAGCGTTTTTGGGGTAATTATTTTTTGTCGTGCATATTCAGGCAGGTTAAATCAAAAATGAATGGATATGTTGAGTTTTACAAAAAAAGCTATTACTATTTTTTTGTCTTATTGATTGCGTCTCTTATCATACTTTTAGTTGGAAAATCCACTTTTTTCCCATCTACACAATAATGACGACTTCTCAAACCATAATTTTTAATGGCTTGCATATTCGGTTCTAAATCTCTTCCATTGATTCTCACTGTGGGAGAACCGATAAAATGTAATCGTCTTGCATCTTCCGGTGTTTCCAGAATAAACAAACTAATATCTGCATCAATGCCCTCTTAATCAATAACCTCCTGGATATTATCTGTAATAGATGACAGGTCTGGACTGCCATCAATAACGAAAACTCCAATATTGACAATATTTCTTGGAGTTTGTGTTATCGTAACCGTTATTTCATCACTGTTGTCTCTGAACCCTTCCCCGAACTTACCAATTAAGTCATCATTCATGGATAGATATAAATAATTACCCTCATCACCGGGTAAAACATACGCAGATCCTGACAGGCCCATTGAGAGGACCATATCATCATTAATTTTGCCAAGAAGCATACCGATGTTCTCTCCAGGCAAAGAATAACTTTCTAAAGCAGGAACAGGTATTCCATCTGCAGTATGTCCATCGGGAAACATTGTTGAATTAAAACTCCAGTAATCATCCTCTTTTACTTCCCAATTTATAATATGGTTTTTTTTCAGGATGATATCTGTCATTTGCCATGCCTGGTCTGCATGGACTACAACGATTTCCGCAGAAACATCTTTTGGTCCATTTACTATAAATATTACCAGGATAGTAAAGGCTATGATATGAACGAATTTATTCATTTTTTTTAATAACAATATATAGAAGTATTGAAAGGTTCCATTATACTACTGAAACAGATTATGTCAACTTACACGGATAAATGCGGTGTACAGTGGAAAACTTTTATATATCTTTTAAGAGTTTATTGGCAGAAGATTTTTCAATTGTATCATTAAACGTGTCCAGAGTACTTGTTAATATCTTTAACTCCCTGTTTTGTGCGACAGGTATATCGTTAGTCCCGTTTTTATCCAGAGCATCAATTACGTGCTTTATGGTAAGCAAAGTAATGGTACATGCAGGCTGGTATGCAAACTCCTGGTCCTCTTCAATATTGGTTTCAACGGCAATCCCACACTCAACTAATTCATAGAGAATCTGATGTACCAACCGAATGGGTATTTCCAGGGTATGAGAAATCTTGCTTGCGGTCAAAGGTTTGACTTCATCAGAAAAATTCTTTATTATTAAGTGAGTTATCTGTAACGCAAGTAATCTCTTGTATGAGAGACTTACACGTGAACAGTCAGGTTCAAACTCATATGTGTCTATATTCTGAAGAGCAAAAGAAATTTCTGCTCCAAAAAGGACGATCAACCAGCTAATCTGTAACCAGATTAAAAAGAGAGGTAATGCGGCAAAGCTTCCATAAATAGCATTATACTGCGCTACACCAACCTGAGAGTAGATATAGCCCCATTGCGCTACTTGATAAGCTACCGCCGCAATCGCACCTGCTATCACACCATACAGGAACCTGACCTTTGTGTTAGGCATAAAGATATAAATAAAAGTAAAAGCCCCACAGATTGCGCAGTAAGGAAGTAGTTTAAACGAAAGAAATATCAGAGGACTGAAGAATCCTAAAAAGGCAAACCGCTCAGTTATAAGAGTAATCTGGGTAATCAAAAATACTGTTATACCACTTGATACAATGATAAGAACAGGGCAAATCAGCATTATAGATATGTAATCTGTTATCTTCCTGACGGTACTTCGTGATTTCTTAATTCCCCAGATGTCATTAAATGAATGCTCAATATTGCTTAACAATTTAATTACTATCCAGAAAAGTACTGCCAGACCTATACCGGCCACCATCCCTCCTTTAGTTTGTTCGAGAAGAGAACGGGCAAATCCCATAACCTGCACAAGCACCTCTTCCTGACCTGGAAATTTTTTCAAGAGTTGATTTTCCAGGGCCTGATCAGAACCAAACCCTTTCGCTATACCAAATATCAGAGCAACTACAGGAACAATTGAGAGCAGTGAGTAGAAGGTTAGAGCAGATGCTCTTAAAGTACATTTATCTTCATAAAATCCACGAAATGCCAGTATCACAACTCTAAGCTGCGTAATCAAGAATATTTTCTTACGAGGATGGTCTTGTAGGCGAATTCTCCATATGTCAGTTGTGACATAATCAATAATTTCTGATAACATAGTTTTCATATGATAAGAAACCTCACCAGATAACATATTGCGGCATAGCCACCCGCCTGAATAAAGAAGTCGGCCAGAAAATCAATTTTGAAACATCTTGATGTATTCTTGCTGGCAGGCAAGAAAAGTGCTTAACATAATAAAAAATTCTTCCATAACTTTAGCTCACTTCAAACTTCATACCAGACTACGTTATTCACGCGGGTAAACGTTTTTAACTTATTTTGCTTATTCTATAGTATGGTGAAATGAGTTGTCAACCGTTATAATTAACAGTTCAAACGAGTGACTAAAGGAAAAAAAAGATTTGTTTTCTACCACAACTTTAGCCCACTTCAAACTTTCTGCCCGATTTCGTCATTCAGGCGAGTAGGTGCTTTTAACTTTTATAGTATAAAGGAGTGTGTTGAAATGAAAAGCTATCGAAAAGAGTTATCGTTTAACGTTACAAAGAGAAGGGAGTTTATAAACATTACTCCTGAAGTAAATTCCTGTCTCAAACAGAGCGGTATACGAGAAGGGCTCGTCCTGGTTAATGCCATGCATATTACCGCTTCTGTCTTTATAAATGACGATGAATCCGGCCTTCATTACGATTATGAGGAGTGGCTGGAAAAGCTGGCGCCTCACGAGCCACTTTCACAATACCGTCATAACAATACGGGAGAGGATAATGGAGACGCGCACCTCAAGCGTCAGGTTATGGGTCGTGAAGTCGTTGTCGCCATCACCGAAGGCAGATTAGACTTTGGGCCATGGGAACAGATATTCTATGGAGAGTTTGATGGCAGACGGAGAAAGAGGGTCCTGGTGAAAATTATTGGTGAATAAAAATTTGTGTTTGCAAATTGGTTATTGAATATCTCTGTGGACATCCTGTTATTCAAAAACCATTTTAAAATATTACGTAAAGGCAGCATGGACAAACTTGTTTGTCCATGCTGTTCATCCTGACAGTTTCTTACGGCTCGGTCTCCGGCAGCGCCAGACTCAACCGTTCATGACTTTGTACCATGCGGAATTGTGGTTTTTTGATAACATTTACACCGACAAATACTTCCATACTTTTCAGGAAGCTTCGGCATTCATCGCTGAGATGTTTCAGGTGTAGCCGTTTACCTATATTAAAATATCGATCTGAGAGTGATTTGATCGCTTCAAGCCCTGACTGGTCGCACACCTTTGAATGCCTGAAATCTATGACTACATTATCCGGGTCCTTATGCGGATCAAAAGATTCAAGAAATTTTCGCACTGATCCGAAAAACAATGGACCAGACAGTCCATATACACATAACCTTGGCGTTTCTACGAGTAAATTCAGTTGGATAGTCTTTCCGCTTTTCCACGCAAAAACCAACGCGGAAACGATAACACCCGCAGCCACCGCAATCGCAAGATCGGTAAACACCGTTACACCCGAGACGAGGACTAATACGAACGCGTCGGCACGTGGCATCTTGTGAACAATACGGATGCATGACCATTCGAAAGTACTCAAAACAACCATAAACATAACCCCTACCAATGCGGCAAGTGGGATCATTTCAATATACTTCGACCCAAATAGAATACACAAAAGAAGAAAAATCGCGGCAGAAATACCGGATAACCTGCCCCGACCACCGGAATTTACATTTATCATGCTTTGTCCTATCATGGCACATCCTCCCATTGTACCAAAGAAACCTGCAACTACATTTGCGATACCCTGTCCAAAGCACTCCCTGTTGCTCTGTCCGCGAGTCTCTGTTATTTCATCCACCAGTGACAATGTCATCAGAGACTCCAGAAGACCAATTGCCGCAAGAATAAGGGAATAGGGCCAGATGACACTCAGAGTATGCCAGTTCAGAGGAATCATGGGAATGTGAAATTGTGGCAACCCTCCGGCAACAGATGCCATGTCTTTTACCTGAAGCGTATCTACATTAAATCCAATCACTACTGCAGAAATCACTAAAATAGCAATCAGTGGTGCTGGGACCGCGCGTGTCAACCGAGGTAGAAAATGAATGATAACCATTGTCGCTACAACCAGCCCTATCATAAGATATAACGTTTCGCCCTGCATCCATGCCAACACATTCCCTTCACCGGACAACTTAAAATGTCTCAACTGAGAGAGAAAAATTACAATCGCAAGACCATTGACAAACCCCAGCATAACAGGATGAGGCACCAGACTGATATACTTACCCAGACGTAAAATCCCCGCGGTTATCTGAATAATTCCCATCAATACAACCGCCGCAAATAGATATTCAACTCCGTTCTTCGCGACAAGTTCAATCATCACTACAGCCAGAGCACCTGTAGCGCCTGAGATCATCCCCGGCCTGCCTCCGCCTACTGCAGTGATAAGCCCTACTATGAAGGCCGCATATAAACCGACCAGAGGATCGACGCCGGCAACAAAGGAAAACGCAACCGCCTCCGGTACTAATGCCAGCGCGACAGTAAGACCGGACAGCAAATCGTCCTTTATATTAACTTGTCTTTGAATATAGACGTTAAACATGGTATTACAAATATAATAATACTATTATCTTAAAGGAAATACAGATGTGTTATGCATACAAAAAAACAGAGGAGAGTGAAGTGCCCTTTACATAAGTCACCAAATCTGATAGACAGAAAAAAATTTCTAAGTTATAAAACGCCCTGTGCCTGAATAGGAATAAGGTGGAAAAAGTTCTTACTGCATTTATGCACACAAAGAAACAAAATGCAATTTTATGGTATTTAAATTTTCGTGTCAACAGTAATATTCCATTGCCCCTGAAAATCAGAATACACCAACGACTTATCATTATTCCTTTCTTTTATTTTCTTTGCAACCTGGAGCTTACAGTCCGATGCGTGGGGAGTGTCTGTAAGTAAAACAATGGCTACGGATGTTAGCACCCGTTCATTCTCAGTTGTATGGATGGCTGATGGACCATTTATACCTCAACTTGAGGTGTTTTCAGACCCGGACGGTCTTAATCCCATCTCAGTTTCTGTCACAAATGTCAGTCAAAACTACCCTCCCGCGGAAGACCTGGGGGTACTCAAAGTTACCGTCACCGGGCTTACTTCCGGCACAACATATTATTACCGCACGACAACCACTTCTAAAGGAGGTGGTAATGATCGTGTGTATCCGGTCACCACTCCTCTGCCTTCTGTGACAACAGAAATCCTGGTCAAAAGGACAATTACGTCGGGTGAGGACGAGGTGCCATTTACAAACGATCTGTTAACAATAGATGTATTTCAGGAAGACGGTGTTACAATCGCTGACGGGGCGCTGATAGTGTTGGACATCGCCGGCGCTGATTATCCAATTTCTGCCTTCGTTGGAATGGGTACTCTCTCCCCGGCAACTATACTTGATTTAAATAATGTATTCGATAAAAATGCTCATGAGAGCATGGATCTGAAAGGTAATGAAAGTACAGCATTGAGACTGATTGGGGGGGGGCCCTGGGTAATACATATATTTCCATTAATATCCCTGTTGAAAGTGGTAAAGCGGAAGTAGTCTCCTCTGACGTCACATCTATGGCATTGAAAACAGATACAGATGGTGACGGCGTCACTGATGGTATAGACATTAATCCATGCAAGGGTGGCAATATTATTGATTGCGATGATAACTGTAAAGACATACCCAATCCCACCCAGGAAGATCTGGATAATGATGGTGTTGGTGATGTGTGTGAAATAATTATTGTGCCTGATGTTATTGGCCTTTCTGAAGCTGATGCGGAAGCTGCTATTACAGGAGTTGGGCTTATAGTTGGTGCCAAAACACCTGGGCTAAATGAAAACGAAAAATATGATAAAGTTGTTAGTCAAAATCCCGCACCCGGAACAGAAGTGTTTGGCAGTACCCAGGTTGATATCGAATTTTCAGTAGTATTAATCATAGTTGTTCCTGATGTAACAGGAATGGAACAGGGTGAGGCGGAAGAGACCATTACTGGCAGTGATCTCACAGTGGGAACAGTAACTATTGGATACAGTGAAGTAGTCCCGAAAGACCATGTGATCAGCCAGTATCCTCTTGCGGGAACTATTGCGGAGGTGGGCGATACTGTTAGTCTTGTTATTTCTGCTGTCTCTGAGATAAGGACAGTACCTTTACTGGAAGGACAGTGTCAGATCGATGCGATTGAGACAATATTATCAGAAGCTGAGCTTGTTTTGGGAACAATAGATACGCAATATTCAGATACCGTTCCTGCTGATTGCGTGATATCTCAGGACCCGGGACCTGGTACTGAGGTTACAGTTGGCTCAGAAGTACATATAACGATTTCCATCGGCCAGGCGCCTGTTGCTGTGCCGGTAGTAACTGAGTTGACACTCTCAGAGGCACAAGAAGTAATTAATGCAGCGAGGCTTGTAATTGGAAGTGTAAGTACTGCAATGAGTAATACCATACCTGTTGGTCAAATTATGGGACAGACCCCCGTTGGTGGAACTGAAGTTACGGTAGGTAGCGCTGTGGATCTGGTAATCTCTTATGATACCAATTATGAAGATGGTAAAGGGTGGCGGCGTAAGGGGTTTGATCCTGGCGGTACATCTAATTATCCGTTTGATGCCAGTCCAAACCCTGGTGGGTTAAACCTGCTATGGCAAAAACCAGATCTGAACAACTCTGTTGTTCTGACATCAGATCTAAATGGTGATGAGGTCCTTGATATTGTTGCTTCGGATGGTACGGTACTGGTTGCTTATGACGGTCAAGGAATTGAATTATGGAAGCAACAGACTTCACCACGTCTCTGCTATATTGGAGATATTGATGGTGATTTGCAGCCAGAGGTCTTTGTCACTTATAAAGATAATGAAAATCATCTCAAAGTGACATATACAATTCGGATGGAACATTTGATAAGACCCTGGATAGAGGACAAAGCGGATTTGATAGCTATATGATTGTATTAACCCATTACGTTGATTATTTAATCGTGGGTTACGGATCTGGATTAAGTTTGTCACCTCGTGGTGTAGGTATTCTCAGATACAGTTCGGGAGAAGAGGACTCGTACTTTGCAACAGGTGGTGGTGGTATATGGAGTACATTTGGTTGTGGTCCTACTGACAATGATGGCAAGCTTAAGATAGCGCTGCCATGGGGAACTCCACACAACGGCGCATTTGTAAATAGGACTACAGACCTTGATTTGTTCGGTATACTTGTTGAAGCTGATATTACTTCCAGTCCCGCAACCATTAATTCACAATTTATTAAACAGATAAGTACGTGGAATCAATTAACTAACCCCAATGGGTACAATTCAGCGATGATGCCTGACCTTAACGGTGACGGTTTTGCGGAGGTACTGTTTAGAGGGGCATGACTCGGTATACTACACGGGTATACAACATTTATATAACGTTTCTACTACTGGTGAGATGCTTTCCTCCTGGCAAGGGTCAGCCAACGGATGGTTCCCTCTCGGGACTGTTATAAATGACATCAATAATGATGGCATTAAGGAGATAGCGATGTCTGCTTATGATAGTGAAACTGTATCAATAATTGATAGTTCCTCTTTTACGACAACAGTTGAAGAATATGGGATTGGGAGGGTCATTGGTTCTACAGATTTTGATGGAGACGGTAAAGATGAAATAATTGTTCACCAATCCAGCTCAGGTGATATCAGGGTGCTTAATGGAGAAGATCTGTCTGAGATCGGCAAATGGAATGTGGGAGAATTCTTTCCAATGAAATCTAACACTGATTTTCTTAACAGGTTCGCAATTTCTGATGTTACAGGTAACGGTAAGCTGGAACTTATTATTGGTTCTAATAACGGGATTTATGCTTTAGAGTCATCATCTGTAATGCCTGACCTGCCTCCTATCCAGGACCTGCGCGCGAGGGCTAAATCCGGCAAGGTCCAAATTCTCTGGACGCCGGTACCAGGAGCGGAACACTATATGATATACAGGAAGAATGGCAACGAAGATTATGAACTGATCAAGGATGAGCATTTTACCGACTATTGTGCCTATGTAGACATCAACCTTACAAATGGGGTTGAATATTGTTACAAAGTATTATATGTAAATGATAAAGGTCAGAAATCATTGGTTTCCAATGAGACATGTGCCACACCAGGAGCAAGAAGAAGACGAAGAAGATAAGCATTACAATGTGATCTGAAAAGAGTAGGTCAAATCTTTCAAAATGTCAAATAATACTCTATGTAAGAAATAGACAGGAAAGGAGAAATTAAAAATGCAGATGGATTCAGATGCTTATAAAGATTGGCTGAGTTGTAAAAAAGACATTTATGATGAGGTCTTTAAAGATGAAGTTAAATAGAGGAAATATAGTCATCTGTAAAGTCCCAATGCCATCAGAAAAATTGAAGGAGTTCAAACTAAGACCCGGCCTGATTATTTCAAAAGATCTGAACAATAAAAAACCCTGCCCCCTCTATAAATTTTGAGATATTTCTTGACATGCAATCCTGAAGGTATATACTGGTTGGTATATTACAAATCCAAGGGAATATACATTATGAAAACCGCAAAACTATTTATGAATGGACGAAGTCAGGCCGTAAGACTTCCCAAATCCTGTCGATTAGATGGAACGGAGGTGTTTATTAAGAAAACAGCCGAAGGGATACTCCTGATTCCAAAAGACCAATCAGTATGGGAAACCTGGGAGCAAAATCTTCAAAAATATAATGACTCTTTTATGGAAGAAAGAAATCAACCAACCAGCCAGCAAAAAAGAAAAGAGATAGATGCGTTATTTGATTGATACTAATATTTGTATTTATCTCATGAACCAAAGGCCACTCCACTTGATTCAAAAATTAAAACAATTTCCTATTGGAGATATAGGAATTTCATCAATTACACTTGCAGAACTCCAATATGGTGTATCAAAGAGCAAAAAGAAAGAAAAAAATCAAACCCGATTAAATGAATTTCTCATTCCATTTGAAATATTGCCTTTTGATGAAAGGCATACCATTACTTATGGTGAAATACGTTCTCAACTTGAGAAGACAGGAAAAATTATTGGCCCGTTGGATTTATTGATAGCAGCACATTCTTTAACCGAACAGCTAGTGTTAATTACAAATAACGATAAAGAATTTAAACGGGTAAAAGGACTAAATATAGAAAATTGGACAAAATAACAAAGAGACACTAAAATAACTAGTCCACCTTAAAAACGTGAAATAGTGTTCCATAGCACACATTACATCTAAGATAATATTCTCGCAAAATCCACAAGAACAATAACGTCTTTACTTTTTTACGAATGTATCGCCCCCCCCCTATACTTCCGGAATCTGAATATACACGTGTCCCATGCGCCACAGGCTCAGGAGGAAGTTGCGGATAAAAAGAGTCAGGTTTTCTTCCGTCTCTCTTACTCCACAATTTGATACGATTTCCTTAACGGTATTTTTGCCGTTAAACAGATGAAATATTCCTGTCTGACTTTCGTTGAGTGAAACCGGTGGATAAGGCTTACGAGTGATCATGGCAGGTTTGTCTGCCGCAGGATCAGCAGCGGTAAATTCATGTATACGCTGGTGAGGAATAATATCAGGAAACCGTGGTCCGTCAAAGTCAATGATGTATGATTCAGGCAGGACCTCTTTTTTACCGACATAAAACAGATGCATTCGGATCTGGCTGTGAAGAAGCTCCATTACCTTCCAGATATCTTCTTCCGGCAAGGATTGTATTCGTGAGAAAAGAGGGCTGCTCTCCGGAATCTGACCTTCAGGATAGTAATCATATCTGTTAATCCAGCCTCGAAATACCATCCCCCCATGTTCAACAAATTCCAGGCAATCCTGGACGGTATACGGCCTGTCCATCCCATGCAGAAAAGAGTCTACTATTCCGGCATCAAACCTCATGTCGCTGTTATTATCTATGTAGTGATGTGCGAGATGTTGCGGATGCAGATCCTGCAAGGCCTGCTTAACCGACTGAACATCTTCATCTCCCTGTTCAAATCCCAGCTGGTGAAAAAGAGATTGAAGCATATACGTTCCGGCACGGCCGTAAAGACCATAAAGCATAAGCGCCATGACGCCATCAGGCTTCAGAACGCTTTTAAGTGAAGCAAGACCGGCCTGTGGGTCCGGCAGGTGATGCAGCACACCGGAGGATTCTATAAAATCAAATTCCTGACCAAGTTCAGATACCGATTCTATACGCATCTGATGCAGAGTCAGGTTAGTTAAACCATGCTTCTCTTTGAGAAACTCTTCATGTTTCAGACTGGCAGTGCTGAGATCAATTCCTGTAACAGTAGATCTCGGATGTTCATAAGCAAATCTTGCCGCCGCATTGGCACCACAACCCGCTATAAGAATATCAAGCTTTTTGTTGTAACGTTTTAAATAGCTACCGTCAGGCCAATACATCAAATGTACCATTCGGACACTTGTAGCATCAGCCCTTCCCTTAGCCCTCTCTTCTGCCAGATCTTTGACAGGTTCCGGATAGACCCACTTTTCGTACTGGCTGGCAACAATGTCCTTGTTATGTTCTTCCATACAATTGACCTTTCCAGACCGACTCCTTAATCTTTTCAACAATGTCATATACTACGGGTATCAGTATGAGGGTAAGGAGTGTGGAGAAAAGTAATCCACCTATTACTGTAATACCCATAGGCATCCTGAGCTCCGCACCTTCTCCCATACCCAACGCCAATGGCAGTAACCCAAGTATGGTAGTGGTGGTCGTCATCATTATCGGACGTAGCCGTATCTTGCCCCCCTCGATAATAGCTTCACGTCTTGGCATTCCCTCATTGATGCGGGAGTTAATGCAATCAACAAGAATAATCGCATTATTTACAACAATACCTGCCAGCATAACAACGCCTATCAATACTATGACGCTTACCGGTTTTGCAGTTATAAACAATGCCATTGCCACACCAACCATGGCAAATGGTATAGTAAACAATATTACTAAAGGATTAAGGAGTGATTCAAATTGTGACGCCATTACGATATAAACCAGAAATACTGCAAGGAGTATTGCAAAGGTCATGCTGGAAAATGCCACAAGCATCTCACGGCTCTGACCACTTACACATATCTCATAACCATCAGGAGTCCTTATATTCAAAATCTTATCCTCTATGTCAGTTACTGAGCTACGCAAATCCCTGCCAACAAGATTTGCGGACACTATGGCAACGCGTTCCTGATTAAGACGTCTTATTTCACCTGGGCTTTTCTTAACAGTAATAGCTGCAACTGAAGCCAGAAGAATTGGCCTCTCACCTTCAGGGTTTACTACTAAATTTTCCAAATCTTCTACACTTCCAATATCTTTTTTCCTGGCACGTACCCGGATATCAATCTTTCTGTCTCTTTTAGAAAATTCTGTGCTGACATTGCCAAGAACAGTATCACGGACATTATTGGCAATTGTGTTTAAATTTAATCCAAGTTGTGACAGTTTTTGTCTGTCAAAAATAATTTGAACTTCCGGTATCCCCTCCTCTATCGTAGACTTAATATCCGCAAGCCCTTCTACCTCTTCCATTTCATCCATAACCGATTCTGATAACCTTTCAATTACATTAAGGTTATAACCCTTTATCTCGACTTCAATCGGCGTTGCATAACTGAAATAGGTCGGTCGCAGGAATTTATACTCGACTGCCGGAAGCGGCTTCAACCTTTCTCTCAATCTGGCCATTACATCTTCCTCCAACCTGCGATTAGATTTCTCTCTCAAACTTATATTAATTTCTCCAACATTCTCCCTCTCCTCTGCTATAGTCCCACCCGCTTGACTGGTCGATCCGGATATCGTGTATATTTTCTCTATCTCCGGATCATTACTTACTACTTCTTCAATCTCCTTAACGGCAATCAACGTAGCGGCGAGTGGAGTGCCGGTTGGTTTTCGAATATTGATAGAAAACTCACCCTGGCTCAGTTCCGGTATAAGCTCCTTGCCCAGATTTATAAACAGCCACCACGAACCACAAAGTATTGAAAACGCAACAACAAGCACTGATAATTTATTTGATAGCGCAAAACCCAGGATCACCGGATAAGCCTTTGTAACCCTGCTGAAAACAGCGTCAAACACGAAGATCAATGGGTAGAGTAGTATATGAAGAATTTTTGATGGCAGGGAAGAGCCGCCCACAGCAGAATCTTGTTGTTCTTTTTTTTGAACACCTTCACTCCTTCTTCGCCTGATACTCACGGATGACAGCGTCGGAATCAGCGTAATAGCAACAATAAGTGAGATCAGGAGTGAGTAGGTAACGGTGAGCGCCTGATCATTGAACAATTGACCGGCTATACCTTTAACAAAAATTATGGGAATAAAGACACATATAGTTGTAAGAGTAGAAGCAATTACGGCCCTGCCAACTTCACTCGCACCCTTCCTGGCAGATTCAATTGAATTCTGCCCACTTTTATGATACCTGTCTATACTTTCCAGTACAACTATCGCATTATCCACAAGCATCCCGATGCCAAGAGCCAGACCACCTAATGACATTATATTCAACGATACTCCGGATATATACATGAAGAAGAATGTAGATATAATGGAAATAGGAATTGCAAGTCCGATAATCAACGTACTTTTGATACTTCTGAGAAATAAGAAGAGGACTATTACGGCCAAAACACCACCCCAGAGAGCGGTGGAAATTACCTCTTTTATTGAACTTTCAATAAATTTGGATTGGTCGAATGTTATATCCAATCTAATTGAATCTGAAAACTTTCTCAGCTTTTTTTCTATTCCACCCAAACGCCCCTTAACTAATCTAGCTACTGTCACTGTATTTGCGTCAGCTTCCTTAAATATAGCAACTTCAACGCTCTCTTTTCCGTTTACTCTGGTTATCACATCACGTTCTTTATGACTTTTGCTTACACTTCCAATATCTTTTACCTTAATAGCAACACTGTCTTTAAAATCGATGACAATCTCATTTATCTCTTCCACCTGCCTGAACTCATTAAATGTCCTTACGATATATTCAACCTCCCCCTCCTTAATGTTCCCGGCGGTAAGGTTGATATTCTCTTCACTGAGACGCTCAACAACCTGTGAAATCGGTATACCCAGGTTTGCTAACCTGGACCTCTCCAGGTCAACATGTATCTCCTCTTCAAGCCCACCACTCACTCTTACAGCAGCAACACCACCGACACTCTCTGCTCCTGTTATTCCACTCTCTACCGACAAACCCTCTAGTACCGGTTTGAGTTCATCTTCGGCCAGAATACGAAGTAAAATGAGGTCCTCACCACCATAAAGAGATAGCCTCATAACAGGGTCAAGAGATGGGTCAAAACGCATAAGTACAGGTCTTTCGGCATCGTCAGGCAAGTCTATCAGATCCAACTTCTCACGTACATCCATCGAAGCAAAGTCCATATTGGTTTTCCACGCGAACTCAACTACCACTTCAGAGACATCCGACCTGGATCTGGAACTTACACGTACAACATCCGAAATCACACTCACCGCGTCTTCAATCGGCTTTGAAATAATATTCTCAATTTCACTGGGGGCCGCTCCGAGATACTCGGTGCGCACTGTAAGTGTCGGGTATGAAATATCCGGCAGCAGGTTTATTGGCAGTCGCTTATAAGATATTAATCCGAAGATAACGAGAGTGGTCATCAACATTACAACAGTAACCCGTCTTGTTATTGAAAATTCAACAATCTTCATGTCTTACAACCGTTCCTCTCAATGTTAGTAAACAGAAAAACCCTTAAGCTCCGATGACATGAAAGGATACACAGTTTTTAATTGTACCAGCCCGGCCAACAAATCGATGCCCGTGCGTTTTAGTTTCCGTGCACTGGATACCGTAAGAATGAAAAACCAGCCTCGCTTTTCTTCAATGTCGAGGATAGAGGAGTGCTTCTTCCTGCGTCTGCTCAATCCGTTAGTTGGCCAATTTTCATATTAATTAAAAACCTGATAATTGAGAACTCATCATCCTGGACATTGCCCGCCGCTTTTTCGCGGCCAATTAAGGAGTGAACTACACTGAGAAGATCGGGTACTTTTTGAACTTCATCAATGACAAACGTGCGGCACTCTTCGTTGGCAAGCACAAGATCCTTTAGTCGTTCAGGGAAAGATCGATATTGGCGAAAGGCTTCAGGGTCAAGTAAATCGATTATTATTTATTGCGTTGGGATATGCCATTTTTAACCAGGTAGACTTTCCTGTACCTCTTGGTCCAAAAAGAAAAAAAGACTTATTTGAGGCCAGGAAAAACCGGCCAACTATTCCCCATTATCCCTTCGTTTTTGAATCTCCAGTTCAAAAGCTACAGCCTTATTAAAGCAAAAAAGCAAGGGTTTTCAAGGGGTTTTTGATGATTTTCCCTGTTCTAACTGGTTGTTCCTCCCCAGATACATGTTCCAACGTGCCCAGGCCCCCATAACGTTACAATGTTTCCTGATAAAATGCCTTTTCTTTCAAAATTCTAAATCTGTACTTTAAACACTATACCAGATGGTATTTGCATTCATACGCGGCATGTGCTAACCTAACCATTAAACCTATCCATTGAATACCTCCTTTTCTCCTTTAGGGCCACCATTGAATACACTAAGGAGTTTTCTTTTTATGCAGACGTTATTTATATAAACTAACAACAATTTAACACTAATCACGCTATAATCAAAACAATAATGTGTGTGTTTATCAGCAATTTGGAGAAACTATGTCAATTAAAGAGAATTTAGAAAAAGTAAAACAGAAGATTGCGTATGCTGCCGCAAAGGTTGGTAAGAAGCCGGAAGAGATTACATTGGTTATGGCCACAAAGACTGTTGACGCGGAGCGGATACGCGAGGCAGTAAAAAACGGTGGTCATGTTATCGCGGAAAATAAGATCCAGGAGGCTTTGAAGAAATATGATGTGTTAAAAGACGAGGATGCTGCCTGGCATTTTATTGGACATCTGCAGACCAATAAGGTTAAAGATGTGCTGAAGTTTGCTGATATGATCCACTCTGTAGACCGGATGGGCCTTGTTGAGAAATTAGATAAACGACTTATGAGTGAAGGCCGTTCGATGGACGTATTAATCCAGGTCAACACATCTTATGAAGAGAGTAAATACGGGGTTGCTCCGGAAGAGGCTATCTCTCTGGTCAGGGAAGCGTCACAATACGATACCCTGAACATCCGAGGACTGATGACTATCGGCCTCTTTACCGATGATGAGGTGAAGATACGGAAGTGTTTCAAGTTATTAAAAGGTATTCATGATTCTGTTATAAAAGAGGGTATTAAGGGTGTGGAGATGGAGTATCTTTCTATGGGAATGTCCGGTGATTATCATATTGCCATTGAGGAAGGGGCCAATATGGTGCGTGTGGGCACTGCTATCTTTGGAGCCAGGGACACTCCCGATGCTTATTACTGGCCTTCAGAGAAAACGGATAAATAGTGATGTAGTGCATAGTTTCAAGAAAGCCCACAAAAAAATATTTACGTGGTATTTTGTGATTTTCACGTGGAGCAGTAGTTACTATAGACACTAATTCAATATGCTTCCGGACTTTTATGTATGCAACCAAAGATATTTATTTTAAGATGTTTAAATTATTCTGTGCCAGGAAGACGGCGTATTGACTTCTGGAATAGCCATCCATCTGCTTATTAGATTTTTTGCACCATTTCTTCATCTCATCCAGATTAATATCTACTTTTACAACATTAAGTCCATCTTCTTTCATCTCATTTACCATTTTTTCGGCGTGTCCCAGCCACTCTTGATACGTACGTTCCAGTTTATCAGAGTCAGTTGAATAGTCTAAAAGCAGTTGCCATTGGTCTTTGCGGTACCAGGCAACAGCCATATTGGGTTTATCAGCCATAACTACTCTCCTTTTTACAGGATCAATAAAAATATAACTTGTAATTATTTAACAATGCATGGGCTGTTTCCCAAACAGCCTTTAATAAAGTTCAATTTGGAAAACGAAGCCTACAGACAGAAAATAGCTTTCCAAAACTGATACTACTTATGTTTTTTTAGTCGTCAACAAAAAAGTTATTACCTGTTAGAAGTAGTTCATTCCTGCAGGAAATCAGCTCTATCTATATTTTCATGTTTTGTAATGGCACATTTTTTCTTCTAAAAAAACATTATTTGTTGTGCAATAGGACACCGATAACAAAAGTATTAAAAGTTTTAAGGGTTAATAATTGATTTAAACATATTTTCTTCAATGACATAAAAGAATACAAATCAATGAGCTGTTTAATGGCACAAAAGTTGCAATCTAAAAAAATTCTAAGCTATGGTAGTTTTGTATATAAACAGAATGATATATTAAATAGTAAAATAATAGTAGTGAGGTGTCAATTGTGAGTAAAATAACTCTTGCCGGATTGTTAATCAAAGTCAAAAATATGCCCCCTTTGCCACAAAGTATTATACAAATACTTGAACTTACGAAAAACCCTGAATCTTCCGCAAATGATCTGGCAAAGGTTTTTGAACGTGATCCAAAATTAGCAGCAAATATACTTAAACTTGCAAACTCACCTTATTATGGTTTTTCTCGGACGATATCAACGATCTCTCATGCAATAGTCTGTCTTGGCATTGATACTATTAAAAGTATTGCATTAACTTCATCTACTCAGGAAATGTTGAATAATGAAATACCAGCGTATGCTCTTGAAAAGGGAATGTTATGGCAACACTCCATTGGTTGCGCGGTCTGCGCGAGAATAATTGCGAAGCGAATCGGGTTTAAGGAGTCTGAGGAGGCTTACATAGCTGGTCTATTACTTGATATTGGCAAAATAATACTAAGTAATTATGCTGAAGATCAATTTGTTGAAATAATTAAGAAATCAAAGAACGATAGAGTCCCATTTGATAGAGCAGAACAAGAGGTCCTTGGTTTTGATCACGCCAAAATAGGTGGAAAAATTATAAAAAAGTGGAATCTTCCACCTATTCTTGTGGATGCAGTACAATATCACCATCAGCCTGAAAAAGCGAAGACGCATAAAAAAATAACGTATATCGTACATCTTGCTGATTCCATTAGTTGTATGCTTGGAATTGGGCTTGGATGCGACGGCCTTATGTATGTTTTTGAAGAGAATACGCTCGATATTCTAGGTATTCATAAAGATGATTTAGAATTCATAATGAGCGAACTCGTCGATAAAGTTTTCGGCACAGAGCAGAGCTACAATAATCATGCTATTGAGCAGGAGTCTTTTGAAGAAGAGTGCCATATAATTACCGACTGATAGATAAACAACGAAAAGGATTTAAATGTAATTTCCCTTTATTTAATAGAGTTAAATATCTGATAATACAGAATCTACTATGCTAACTGTGAGGTCATGAACTTTTCTTTGTATCAGTGAGGTGCAGACCGCACTCCTTATGGTCGTCGTCAAGTTGATGGTTAAACCATCTCCAGCGTCCCGCACGGCGTGTTTCGTGAGGACTAATAGGGGTTGTACAGATAATGCATCCCAGCGAGGCGTAATGCCACCCATCCCTTTCCATTTCAAGTAATTTATGAATAGGTACATTATTATCTCTGACGTATTTCATAACCTTTTCTTCCGTCCAGGCAATCAGTGGTGTCACTTTGAGCAGCGGACGCTCTTTTCCGTCCTGTTGTTTATGTTGAACAATATCTACCCGTTTAATTTGAGATCTCGCGTTAGACTGGTCGGCCCGTAAACCTGTAATCCAAACGTCAAGTGTATCAAGGACCTTATCATTCGGGTTCACTTTACGTATCTTACAGCAATACTCCTGTTTTGCCTTGCTATCAAAAAAGATCATTTCTCCATGGTTACGGACCATCTTACTTACCGCATCAAAATCAGGTGCGGCTTTCTCGATATTGATGTTGTATTTTTTTTCCAACTCACGAAAAAGATCATATGTTTCGGGAAAAAGTCGCAGAGTATCTACCGTGTAAACACGAGGGGTTGAAATACCGGCACGAATTACCATGTCTATTAAGGCCACACCCGTCCATTGTCCACTGGTACCAATCGCAGCGCGTCTCCCAAACATGCGAAACAACTCCGCCATTAATTCACCAGGATCAGATATCTCTTCCAGCTTATCAACAAGTTTTTGATCGATCGATATATTATTCATTTTTTTTAACAATACATACTATCAAGTTTATACAATAATTGTCAAATTTTATTGATTTATATTCCAATTTGTACTATTAAATGCTTATAAATAAATAATTTCAATGTTGATAACCCTTTAATACTGCTTAGAACAACGTCGCATCGAGCGGAGTCCAAGGGTAGTTATTTTTCTACCCCTTATATAATTATCTTTATATGAAAATTTGCCTGGCTCAAATAAATCCGACTGTAGGTGCGTTTAAGCAGAACACACGGAAGATCTGTAAGTTTATAAATACCGCAGGAAAGATGGGGGCTGATCTGGTTATATTTCCGGAAATGAGCGTTGTGGGTTACCCACCTAAGGATTTGCTGGAACTTTCCGAATTTGTAGATAGCAATCTGAAAGCATTGGATGAGATAAAAAACAGTGTAACAGGTATTTCGGCTATTGTAGGTTTTGTTGACAGAAATATGGCAGAGCGTGGTAAAGCGTTATATAATGCGGCGGCACACATAAGAAACGGGAAAATCGTCTCCCGGCACTATAAGTCTTTACTTCCTACTTATGATGTATTTGATGAGGATAGGTACTTTGAGCCAACGCATGACGTCTCAATATCAATGATATCCGGCAGGAAATTTGGTATTTCAATTTGTGAGGATGTATGGGGCGCGGATATGGCCTGGCCAGGTATGATCCATCACAAAGACCCAGTTAAATGTATGGTAAAGCAGGGTGCAGAAATTATTGTAAATATTTCTGCATCACCTTTTACAATTGGCAAACAGGACGTAAGAGTGAAGATGTTGGCGGGTCATGCAAACAGGAATAATGTGCCAATTGTTTTTGTGAACCAGATTGGGGGCAATGACGATCTGGTATTTGATGGTAATAGCCTGGTAATTAATAAAAATGGAATTGTTGTGGACAAGGCTTCAGGTTTTAAAGAAGAGTTACTAATGGTTGAGTTAAAAGGCCAGGATGTTAGAGCATCTGTGGGAAAATCTAAACCTGCCGGAACAGCGTCTCAACCCGGGACTGGAGATAGTGAGATTGAATCAGTATATAAAGCTTTAATTCTGGGCACACGGGACTATGTAAAAAAATGTGGATTCAAAAAAACCGTAATTGGTCTGAGCGGAGGAATAGATTCTGCTGTTACCGCTGTAATTGCAACTAAAGCCCTTGGCAGGGACAAGGTGCTTGGTGTTACAATGCCTTCAAGCTTTTCTTCCAAAGGTAGTGTTGAAGACTCCAGGATTCTGGCAAAAAAACTCGGAATTGAGTGTAAGGTTATACCGATAAAGTCTGTATACAATGCGTATACCAAGGCCTTAAGTCGCGTATTTGCCGGGCTTCCATTTGATGTTACCGAGGAAAATCTGCAGGCACGCATAAGGGGTAAGATCCTGATGGCCATCTCAAATAAATACGGATATCTTGTTCTGACAACCGGGAACAAATCAGAACTTGCAGTTGGTTATTGTACGTTATATGGTGATATGTGCGGAGGGCTGGCAGTTATATCAGATATTCCGAAGACTATGGTTTATGATCTTGCCGAATACATCAATCGGAAAAAAGAGATTATTCCTACTGATACTATTAAAAAACCTCCGTCAGCCGAATTACGTCCAAATCAAAAGGACCAGGACTCATTACCTCCGTATGATGTTCTTGATATAGTGCTGAGGGCCTATGTTGAGGAATCAATGAACGTCAGTGATATCGTGGCAATGGGTTATGATGAGTCGCTTGTTAAAGACATTATCAGCAAGGTTGATAGAAATGAATATAAGAGGAAGCAGGCGGCTCCAGGACTCAAAGTTACCACAAAAGCCTTTGGGACGGGCAGGAGAATGCCTCTTGCACAACGATACACAAGAAAGTAGTATGCAAATAATTGAGAGATTGAGTTCCAGGATTTCAGTCACATTCAAATATAGGAGCAATTCATGAATCGTTTTTGCAAAGGAGAATAATGATGAATAAAGGACCGGATGAGAAACAGTCAACTCCTCCGTGGGGCAGATGGGAGGTGTTGCTTGAAGAGTCTACTTATAAGGTGAAGAGAGTAACCGTATTGCCTGGAAAAAGGCTGAGTTATCAGAAGCATTTCAGGAGGAAAGAGCATTGGATGGTGGTTGAGGGAAAGGGTATGGTGACTATTGATGGCAAAGAGATGCATATCAAGAAAGAGGATACCGTAGACATAGCTCGGGAGGTGGCGCATCGTATTACTAATATCGGCGATGAGAACTTGACGTTTATAGAGATACAACAGGGAGAATATTTCGGAGAAGATGATATCATACGTCTGGAAGACGATTATGGAAGGACATAAGTTAACATGATACATGAAGCGTTATTTTATCAATCAGAGGATCATAAAAGAGTTAGTTGTCATTTGTGCCCGCATAGATGCGTGATAG
The DNA here is from genome assembly GCF_002443295.1 of Candidatus Scalindua japonica. Taxonomy (NCBI): domain Bacteria; kingdom Pseudomonadati; phylum Planctomycetota; class Candidatus Brocadiia; order Candidatus Brocadiales; family Candidatus Scalinduaceae; genus Candidatus Scalindua; species Candidatus Scalindua japonica. The sequence continues at coordinate 132,795 of NZ_BAOS01000014.1, forward strand.
CAGATGGTAAATTTGGCTACTGTGGAATAAGGAAAAATGTAAAAGGTAAACTTTTCTCAATGATTTATGGTAGCATATCATCGGCATGTGCAGATGCAATCGAAAAAAAACCCTTATACCATTTCTTTCCCGGCAGCCATACATTTTCGATTGGCTCTCTTGGGTGCAATATGCGATGTGGTCATTGTCAAAATTGGCAGATTGCCCATTCACGTATTGATAATAGTGACAGGAAAATGTCATATGTTTCTCCGGAAGAGCTTGTAGATCTTTCATTAGAAAATAAATGTAAAGGGATTTCATGGACTTATAATGAGCCGACAATATGGATTGAGTATGCATTAGATTGTGCAAAATTAGCGAAGGAAAAAGGGTTATACACAGTTTTTGTGACAAACGGTTACATAGAACCAGACGCATTAGATGCAATAGGACCGTTTTTAGACGCATACAGAGTTGATATAAAGGGTTTTGACAGTTACACGGTTGAAGATTATTCTGGAGCTGACATCAGAGTGAGTGATGATTTGGAGGATTCAAGGCACTGTTTTTATAGAGACGTTACAGGTATAAAGAGTATAAGGCCAATTTTAGATGCGGCAATCAGGGCAAAAACAAAATGGAATATGCATGTGGAAATTATAACCAATATAGTGCCGGGTTATAATGATAGTCCTGAAGAGTTACATGAAATTGCCGGATGGATTATACAGAATCTTGGAGATGAGACACCATGGCATGTAAGCAGGTTTCATCCATATCTTGAGTTGTCACATGTGCCATCTACACCGGTTTCTACTTTAGAATTAGCCAGGGAGATAGGAGTTGAAAAAGGTCTCAAATATGTTTACATAGGAAATGTTCCCGGACACGAATGGGAAAACACCTATTGCCATAACTGTGGAAAGATGCTTATTGAAAGGGCAGGGTTCAGTGTCAGGGAATTTAAAATAAGGGATGGAATGTGTACAAACTGTAATACCAGGATCCCGATTGTTGGAGGTTTTGGATAGAAGGGTTTTATTTAACGTTGGATCCGCCTAGCTTCACCCATCAACATTCAGTGATCATAAAGACATTCATGTTATCGAGGATTGCATTAAAATGATGGATACAGTAGAATTAGATTTAAAATAACGGAGAAATTATATTGAGGACTTATGTATGCCTAAAAGAAAATCAACCATAACGTTAATTACCGATTTCGGTTTACAGGATGGATATGTGGGTGTTATGAAGGGAGTCATGGTCAACATCAACCCATCGGTAAGTATAATTGATATCAGTAATACAATAAGCGCCCAGGATATTTTCCAGGCGGCTTGTGTACTCAATCATTCATATAATTATTTTCCTAAGGGAACGATCCACGTGGTGGTTGTTGACCCGGGAGTAGGAAGTGACAGAAAAATTCTTTGTTTAAAAACAGAGGATTATCTTTTTCTTGCACCTGATAACGGAGTACTCTCATTTATTATTGCAAAGGAGGAGTCTCCGTCTATTAGAGAAATTACTAACGATAAGTTTTTTTTGTCGAAACTTAGTAATACATTTCATGGACGTGATATATTCGCCCCTGTAGCCGCTCAACTATCCAAAGGTGTTAACTATAAGGAGCTTGGTGACAGAATTGACAAGATAAACGAAATCAGCCTGCCAAAACCGATTCTTTCTCCCACTGGGAAGTTAACGGCCGAAATTATATACGTGGATAGCTTTGGTAATCTTATTACGAATGTCAATAAGGAGGTTATTGACATGATGAAGATTGGGGAGGAAAGGGTGTCAATTACTATGGGAAGGAGGAGGATTAACGGTATCTGTAGTTCATATACAGACGTGGGAGACAACGAGGCATTGGCAATATTTGGAAGCTCCGGTTATCTGGAAATTTCGGTAAATCGAGGCAGTGCCGGAGATATCTTAAAATTAAAAAAAGGTGATAAGCTGGTTTTAGGAAATTAATTTATGGAAAAAGGTGTGTTTGTAACTGGTAGTAATACGGGAGTTGGCAAGACTGTTATTGCTGCTGCGATAGCTGCGTCAATTAAGGCACATGGTCTGAGTGTAGGCGTCATGAAGCCGGTTGCATCAGGCGCAAAGGAGTCATGTGGAAAACTTATTTCTGAAGATGCCGTTTATCTGAAAAAAATAATTGATAGTACTGATGATGACGCCATTGTAAATCCAATCCTTCTCAAACCACCAATAGCACCTACGATAGCAGCATCGCAGTCCGGTGTTTCTATTAACATTGATAAAATATGGAGAGCGTACGAAGCTCTTTCAAATAAACATGATTTTGTTGTTGTTGAGGGAGTTGGCGGGCTCATGGTTCCAATTGATGATACTCACTTTGTTGCTGACCTGGCCCATAAGATGGACCTTGCTCTCATAATTGTAAGTGGAGATTATCTGGGTACGATAAATCATACCCTTTTAACGGTTGAATATGCCAGGAACAGAAATCTTAGAATAAAGGGAATAGTGATTAATATGTTGAAGAATAGTGACGATTTTGTAAGAGAAATAGAGAAATATTCTTCAGTTCCTATTCTCGGGACGATCCCTTTTAAAGAAAATGTATCTGTTGAGGATTGTGTATACGGTGACATTGTTGAAGACTTTCGTAGAGAAATAAACGTATCAACGATAATGAGAAAAGAGACTTAGGTGGTTTTTAAAATAAATAATAAGTGAAATTATGGAATAAATCATAATGTAATAAAACATAATTGACATTTTTTTGAGTTCTTGATAACATATCCAGCCCTTTTATAAATTTACTAATACGGGAAAAAGTTAGGAGTTTTAAACCAAATGAGTACGGATGCTATTTTAGCACCTTTAAAAGATCAAATGCACGAGGTTGAGGAACGCCTTTACAGTGATGTATCTCCGGCAGACAAGCGCCTTTCAGATTTAGTGTATCATATCAGTAAGATACACGGCAAACGTCTTCGTCCTGCTCTGCTGTTACTATCTGGTCAATGTGCAGGCGGCCTGATACCGCAACATATTGATTTAGCAGTAGTTGTGGAGCTTATACATACGGCGACCCTTGTACACGATGATATTATTGATGAAGCAGTGGTTAGAAGGCACATAGAGACCATGAATACAAAATGGGGCAGCAAGATCTCCATTTTGTTTGGTGATTACCTCTTTTCACGTGCCTATACCATACTTTCCGCCCTAGATTCGCAGATGTCAACACTCATAATGTCTCAGACTATAAATATCCTGTGTGAAGGTGAAATGGTCCAGCTCTTGAGATGCTATGATGCAGAAGTTACAGAATCTGAATATCTGAGTATTATCGAGCGCAAAACAGCTTCACTTTGTGCCGCCAGTTGTAAATTAGGGGCAATTTCTTCCGGAGCAAGCAAAAAACAGACCGAGGTGCTTACAAACTATGGTTCTAAAATTGGAATGGCATTCCAGATAATAGATGACTGTCTGGATGTTGTAGGTTCAGAGGAAAAACTGGGAAAACCGTTAAACCTGGATACCCAGATCGGAAAGCTTACACTGCCATTTATCAGGCTGGTGGATAAACTTCCGACAGATCGAAGAGAAAGTACACTTGAGCTTATATTCCAGAACAATAGTAAGGACTCAAAAGCAGCGATAGCTGAGCTGCTGGCAGAACACGATGCGGTAGACTACGCTTATGAAACCGCACGGCGACTGATAAAGGACGCACAGGACGAACTATCCATTATTATTCCGGATTCGATTTACAAAACCTCTCTCCTTGAATTAGGAAATTACGTAGTTAAACGAGATAAGTAGGGGCAAAAAAGTACTCGCTCCAGATATGCTTCCACCAATTACCTCTCCCATCATATCAATTTCGATCGATAAATCATCGTTGATTGTCTTAAAATACAATTTCCCGTCTTCTCTATTATCTCCTCAATATACCTCAAAAACTTGTGAATAATCTTAAAATTACTTTTTCCGGCATCATTGATATACTCTTTACCACTATTTGCTGCTTCTTGAAAATAGTTTGACATGGGGCAGGAAATAGATTAAGTTTAGACAATATTATTTTTTTTGAAATACAAATTGGAGGTGATTTAACATGTTTAGTATTCCAATTGGGTGGTTTGGTATTCCCGGCGGTTTTGAGTGGATTATCATTCTGATTATTGCTTTGTTGATTTTTGGTAAAAGGCTTCCTGGCACTATGAGGTCTATAGGAAAAGGGTTTGTAGAATTTAAAAAGGGTGTAAAGGACGTCAATGATGAGGTTGATGATGTTAAGGAAGATATTAAGAATATTGAGAAGGAAGATGTTAACGTAAAGTAAGGAGAGTGCCTTATTCTCTAAATAAAACAGTACCTCAAACAGGTAAAATCTGGTTTATTATAATTTTAGCAGGACCAATCATGTTGCCGCATCTAAACGTTAGGTTAAGGCTGTAAACCTGAACGAGCAAAGAGAGTCCAAACTCTACAATTTTTCTACACATTAGTCACTACGTTTTTTTGTAGTCTATATTCTATCTCCATCGCTCCGTAATCCACTCGAAGCATCTTACCTTAATAGGATCGACAGAACGGTCAACTATTGGCAGGATTCTTTTTTCCGCAAACACCTCTGTTGTACCTTGGTTATTGATCTGCACTGTAACATAGACCGTAAAGACATTTGAACGTGTAGTAATCAGGTTTGAGATTGCACGCAATGCCTCTTCTTTATTTCATTTATCAGTAGCTGAGGTATCAGTGGTCCCATCTGCTCCATTAACTGTATCTATTAAGTCTCCTATGCTCTCATACGGTTTTCATCTAGTTCAGAATTGCCATTGTAATACGCAAGTGTATCTGTCACAAATGTATCCAGCCGTATTTCCTACATCGCATGCTCAATTCCGGCTATTACGATCTTCTCGCACTTAGTATATAATAGATACTGTGTTTTTCCTGAAACCAGACCAATTCACATTACTCATTTGATTATCTTAAACGTAGGTTTCAGTCTACAGCTGCTATAAAAGGAAATATAAACTTACTCAATTGCGTCTCGCTTGCTTATCCCTCCTACCTGATTATTTGTTTATAGCAAATCAAACAAGTTTCTACCACTGCTCCATTTTGAAATTCAGTCTGTTTCTCTATTGCACAGAAACACATTCAAAATACTACTTGTCAAAACAATACTGAAATTCATATATGTTGCTTATATATTGACTTATGATTGGCATATCATACAAAACAAACACATTGGCATTATGTTTGCGAATAATCAGGAACAACTAAACTATAGAAAGTTTAAGAACTCAAACAATAACCTGTTAAAGGCAAACTACCCGAAAGGGTAGGACGCAAAACAATGGCCTAAATCTTACTTATTAAAGATAAGGTAGCCATGTTGCCAGGCAAAAAACTCCTTTGAAGTTTGTTTTGCATGCAACCAATATGTTTTGCATGCAACCAAAAGGAGTTAAAATGCTAAAAAACAACGCTTTCTCACCATTTAGAAACCCCGGATTATCTTGTATTCACACTCTGTCTTTTATTTTTATTTTAGCCTTAATATTATTTATTTCCACCACGAATATCTATGCGGCTCAAGTTACGTTGGAATGGGATAGTAACACAGAACCTGACATTGATGGATACAAAATACACTTTGGAAATTCGAGTAGGAATTATGATAGCATTACTGATGTAGGTAATCAGACAAGCTACACAGTCAAAAACCTTGTAGAAGAGCAGGTGTACTATTTTGCAGTAACAGCATATGATAAATACAATAATGAAAGTGATTACTCTGCGGAGGTGTTTAATACTGTTCAAATTAACAATCCGCCGGTATTGTCATCTATTGGC
>NZ_BAOS01000015.1 GCF_002443295.1 Candidatus Scalindua japonica
GATGGCAATGATACTGATTCGGAAAATATAACGATAACAGTTGTTGATATTAATCGGCCGCCAGTGCTGGATCCGATACCAGATATTACGGTCAGCGAAACCGCTATCATAACCCTTAACCCTACAGCCACCGACCCGGATGGAGATAATCTTACATACACGTGTACTGGCTGGATGACTTCAAGCAGCTATACAACCGATTATGATGATGCTGGTACTCACACGGTAACGGTAACAGCAAGCGATGGAACATTAACTGATTCTCAGGTTGTAAGCATAACGGTAGAGGACATTAACAGGGCACCGATATTGGATTCTATACCTAACATTGTTGTAAATGAGGGTGCTACCATAACCCTTATCCCTACAGCCACTGACCCGGATGGAGATGCTCTTACATACACGTATACTGGCTGGATGACTTCAAGTAGCTATACAACGGATTATGATGATGCAGGTACACATACAGTAACTGTTACAACAAGTGATGGTTCATTGTTAGATTCCCAGGTTGTTACTATAATTGTTAATGATACAACTCCCTTAATCATAACAACCGGCGATATAGATGGAAGTGGACAGGACGACGTTATAATTGATTTTGGACCTGGCAATGGTATCTGGACACGAATGAACAATAATGGGTGGCTAAAACTGCACGATCTAACTCCAGAGATCATTACAACCGGTGATGTGGATGGTAATGGACAGGACGACGTCATAATTAATTTTGGGCCTGGCTATGGTATCTGGATACGAATGAACAACAGTACATGGGTATTACTGAACTTTCTATCTCCAGAGATCATTACAACTGGTGATATAGATGGTAATGGACAGGACGACGTCATAATTGATTTTGGGTCTTTAGGTATCTGGATACGAATGAACAACAGTACATGGGTATCACTGAATAATGTACCTCGAGAGGCCATTACAACCGGTGATATAGATGGTAATGGGCAGGACGACGTCATAATTGATTATGGGTCTTTAGGTATCTGGATACGAATGAACAACAGTACATGGGTGAAACTGCATAATCTCTCTCCAGAGATCATTACAGCCGGTGATATAGATGGTAATGGGCAGGACGATGTCATCATAGACTTTGGTGATCCCTATGGTATCTCTGTCTTTATGAACAACAATACATGGGTAAAACTACACGATCTAACTCCAGAGATCATTACAACCGGTGATACGGATGGCAATGGGCAGGACGACGTCATCATAGACTTTGGTGATCCTGATGGCACCTCACTCTTCATGAACAACAGTTCATGGGTAGAACTGCACAATCTATCTCCAGAGGCCATTTCAACCGGTGATATGGATGGTAATGGACAGGACGATGTTATCGTAGACTTTGGCGATCCTTATATCTCGCTCTTCATGAACAACAGTACATGGGTAGAACTTCATGAACAATAGTACATGGGTAGAACTGTACAGTATAGATCCAGAGATCATTACAACTGGTGATATGGATGGTAATGGGCAGTACGACGTTACCATAGACTTTGGTGATTTTTGTGGTATCTGGGTCTTCATGAACAACAGTACGTGGACTCGTTAAACGGTAATGAGAAGTTAAATAGCACTAGTCAGAAAAGATTCACATACTAAGTCCAGAGATTACAGCTATAGGGGATCAAGACAGGAACTCAAGATCAATTGCCGTGTTTATGGCTTTAAGTTTATGCTTAAGGCCTAGAGAAAATATGCAGAACAGAAAATCTCAATGTAGAGGTTACTTAATAGTCGGGTTGGTGACAACCTTCCTTCTAGTGGGCAATAACACTTATACCGATGCCCATGGAAAATCCCCGGCAACTATTTCATCCAAACATAATGAGTTAGGGGACATTAAAATTTTTCATTCCCTCGAACTTGACTTTAGACTTGTAGGTACGATTATAGCTGGTGAAGAAAACTCCTATGCTGTCATTATGGATGAAACAACCAGCAAACAAGGTACTTATAAATTAGGAGAGTCTATAAATGAAGCTACAGTGCTTAAAATCGACAAAGAGAGCATAACAGTCGAAAAGGATGGAACGGCTCAAGTCTTGAGGATTACGGGAGGTAGTTACACCGAGGCTGCATCTTCAGAGTTGCTGAGTGGGGATGTGCCGCCTTCCATAGGTGTATCAAAGGACCTCCCCTACTTTGAACCTGTATTTAGCATGACAGGTCCTCCAGTAGATGAGAACATAGCTGTTGAGGAGCTTCCGTACTTTGAGCCCATCACTAATAACACAGGACCTTCGTTTGATGACGAAGAAATCTATGAAGACCTGCCGGGATTTGAACCTTTTGTTAGTTATGCGGAGCTACCTGAATAAACAGGACAAATTTATTGATTTAATCGGTAGCTTTATCGTAAACTCCCCTGGCCTTTTGTGATGCCTTGTTATATAAATCCTTAGATCCTTCCACTGTTGCAGCACCGATCTCCTTGGTTTTCTCAGATGCAGTGCCATAAAACTCTTTTGATTTTTCTATTGTAGCAGTACCGATCTCCTTGGTTGTTTCAGATGCTGCGTCATAAAATTCTTTTGATTTTTCTGCCGTAGCAACGCCTATCTCCTTAGCTTTTTCAGAAGTTTTGTCATATATCTCTTTGGATTTTTCTACAGTAGCTTCGCCAATTTCTTTGGCTTTTTCAGTATAGCTTATTTCCTGTGAAGTGACGGACTCGCTAACAGGTTGGTCCGAACCTCCATTACATGCATTTAGTGCGATAGCCAATCCTATTATTACGAACCATTTAAATTGTTTCACTTTATGCTCTCCTTAGTTATTTAATTAAATTACTTTGTTAATTATGAGGATGTTAGAAACAGCGACTATTTATTTGTTTAACGAAACCAATGACCACTTTTATAAAAGCATAATATATGAAACATATCCTTCAAATGGTGGTCTTATGTCTGTTGCAATAATTACCCGGTAGATCGTGCAAATATAGGGATATAATAAATTGGTTATTAACTAAATGCAATGGAAAAACTGTACCTGTGAGATTTAATGTGCTGCTCTGACCAAGGGTAAATTTTCCCAGGTAATTACTTGTTAAGTCTCTGTCAGGAGTAGATCAAGCATTTATAAATTACTCCGTAATCAACCTGAAGTATCTTACCTCAATAGGGTCGACAGAACGGTCAACTAATGCCAGTATTCTTTTTTCCGCAAACACCTCTGTTTCACCTTCGTTAGTTATCTGAGCTGTGACATAGACCGTGAAGACATTTGAACGTGTGGTAATCAGGTTTGAGATTGCACGCAATGCCTCTTCTTCATTCCATTTATCAGAAGCTGAGGTATCAGTGATTCCATCTGCTCCATCAACTTTATCTATTAAGTCTCCTATGCTCTCATACGGTTTGTTTCCGTTAAATATTTCCGATGCTATTGTGCTGCCTAGAGTTCCGCCCAAACCATCTGGTAATGATGCCAATACTTCAGTAGGAGCTGTATTGACATTGATCAGTCCGGGAATACGATATTCAGGCCCGTCAAGATCTCCTTGCTGGTAACCTGTATCAATAGAGTCTATATCACCATCACCATCATTATCAATACTATCCATTGATGGGTCAGTTACGGTAATGTAATCTAACAGATCTGGATAAACTATCGGGTAGCCAGGTGTGTCACCGACTCTGGTACTTGACCATTCACTCCCTTTATGAATAAACCCCAGATAACCAATGTTTGAAAATCTCCTGTTTGCAACGAGAAAACTGTTGGCCTGTGTCACCACTGTCCAGCCGTCACTTCCGACAGTCGGGTTAAAATTACTGTTTTCCGCACCAATTGTGTTTGATGAATTTATTGCCCAGTTCCATGGGTTTGATGCAGATGCACTTAAGGGGATTGGCCTCGGATCATTTAAAGAGCAGGTATCATTTTGATTTGCACTCCCGTAGTTTGTGACCTGTACAACATTCCCACTACTATCCCTTAAGATTAACTCTTCTCCACCATCATCAAGGTTGTTGATATTGGTGTCAATCTGGTTTACTCGCGCCCCTGCTTGATCTGCTATGACAAAGTAACCTCCCGCAGGAACTGTCAGACCGGGAAGTGTGATAGTAGTTGTATCTCCATCCAATGTGATCGTCCAATCTCCAGTATTAGGGATTTCTGTGTCGTATGGGTTAAACAGCTCAATAAATTCATCTGTTCCGGTAGTTGTCCAAGCCTCTACTTCATTTATGTATGGAGTCCTTTCAATGCCGTAGTAAGTGTTTGACCCATCATTGTATGCCGTTACGGTATTGTCGGAATCAGTGAAGTCTTTTATATTTACGGCCAGTTGATGGCGTTCTATATCTTTAGCTGGTGTACCCGTTATCCCTCCTGCTACCAGTGTGTCCATTATCATTTCTACTTTTTGAATATCGGTGTATGCTCCATTGTTTACCAACGCATTGATATTTAACTTGGTTGTAGACGTACTTCCAGCCAGTGTGTAAGGTCGACAGACTATGGTATCAGCGGAGTATGTAGTTATCAGGTTATTGAGCAAATTCTGTTCGCTGTCAGATACACCTCTGGTATTGAAGATTGTTTCCAGTCGGCTCGTATATGATGATGTGCCCATGATCTCGGCTTCCGAAAGAAGACCGAAAGGTATGTCATCACTATAAGGATATATTGAATTGAATTCATTTGGTTCATCTGTGGCTTCATCTGACTCGTCAAGAACAGAATCACCATCATTATCAATACCATCCGCTTCAGGGTCGGGTACTATTCCCGCATTATCATTTATGGCGCTGGTTCCGGGAGCATCGTCACTCCCAAGTCTTGTGTCAATAATATCGCTTGCTGTCGTGTCTCCCTTGCCTGTTGCCGCCAGCTCTATTATATTGGATAAATCAATCTCAAATGTTGACCAACCCTCATTTGAGGTGTGCACACCACTGCCACTGGCCTCGTTTCCTGTTACGTTAACATTTACCCTTGCCTCTTTATCATCGCTTATCAGTACAGCATACTTTGCCCTGAGTCTACCGGGAAGCCTTATGTCTGATGCCGAGTCAGTTGCCGGGAAGTATATCCACCTTGAATCGTCTGTAGTGTCACCATCATTATCGTAATCACTGCCTGGAAAGCGAGAATTTCCAGGCCACGATGCACCAGTGGAGTCAAAGTTTTCATCTAGTTCATAATTGCCATTGTCATCATCATTATACGCAAGTGAATCGGTCCCAAATTTATCCAGCCATATTTCGTATATCGCATGCTCAAGTCCGGCTTTTGCGATCTTCTCGCACTTAACACTATCGGTATAATTTCTAGTGGCCCTGGTCTCTATTCGTGACAATGTGGCGAACGTAATCATCATCAATGACAGGATTGTTAATATGCCGATGATGACTACCAGGACATAACCGTTTTCGTTTTTCGAATCTGCCATTTATTTGTAGCTATAATAGTTTATGTATGATTCAATCAACATGATTGGACCTGTAAAGTTTTTCGTTTTTGCGGATTCCCTGCGATAGCAGGGATGTTTGTCCTCGCTTTCGTGAGGAGTCCGGTAGTCATCACGGTATTGAAATTATATTTGTAGATGTTCCCGTAAATCGACCAAGTGTATCTGAAACCATCATCTCTACTTCAACTGCATCCGGCAGATATTGGTATGCCGTGTTGGTGCCGGTGTCCCATGTGTCTTCCCATGTTCCATCACTATCTTGATATCTAAATTGTAAGGTGCTGACATTAAGTCCGAGTTCTTTGTATCCAGTTTCTGTTTCAATATTAAAACTGGTAATGTCAGTATTAAGAGTATGGGTATCAGTTTTTTCAAGTTTGTACAAAATATTATTATCTTTCAAATAATACGTTATTAGAGTGATAGGTTGATTATTGTTATTAGGAGTACTCGACAGGAAAACAAGTATATCACTTCCTTCCTTAGCTGCAATGTTAACAGAATAGTCACTTGCATCAATATTGTCGAACGCCTTGAACAGTTCATATCTAGTATTCAGGGTTGCTCCGGAAACATCTCTTTTTACAATATCAAAAGCAGCCCTTACGTTCTGGTACACTTCGTTTCGCGCGTCTGACTGTGAAAAGGCTCTGCTTGCCTGTTTGAATATCATTGCTGTTACCAGGATAAGTATTGTGGCCAGAGCAATGGCTACCATGAGTTCTACCAGAGTAAAAGCGGAATGGTCACTATTGATGATTGTATATTGACGATTGTTGGTCTTCAATTAAAGTGTTTTCTTTCTTTGATAAAATTATACTTTTAATGCTTGGTCTGCACCAAAGTCATAATATTGATTTTTCCAATAACAAAAAGTCAACCTGCAATCATCAATCGAGTTATCGGTTTGAAAACATGGTTTCGTAGATGTCTATAATTTTGTCTGTTGTAGAGAATGTAACATTTCCTGTGCTTCCTAAAAACGGTCCTTCCAGCATGATAGTCCTGCCAGGAATGCTTATGTTGTTGATTCTATACCAGAATTTGTCACTGTCCGATCTTATGTAGTGTTTAGATGTCAGCCATGAAGGAAATGCTGAAACATTTGATACCGTTGTACTTGCCGCAAAATCAGCAGTTTCAGCCCCAGCAAATTGAGTAGGATCGAAATTCTTGAATATGGCTATCTGTGCTCTGACAAGGTTATTGTCGGCTGTTACGTTCTGTACTACAGCCTGCCAGGAGTATTGGGCCGATATAGTATTTCCGTAGGAATCTGTAAATTGATTATCCTGGTCCGGGTCGGTATCAGGATATGTATTATTGCCGGTATTGGTACCTACAAAACCTACTACATCATTTGCTTGCAGATAGGATATTACTGACTCCACGAGAACGGATGTATTGGAATACTGCTCTACTTTTTTCATAGAGTCCACTCCGATGGGAAACAGGGTCAACATGCTTATCAATCCGATACCGAGGATAAAAACAGCGATACCGATTTCTATGAGTGTAAAACCATTATTGGATTTGAGATTTACGATTTTAGCTTTATTATTTAACATTGAAGTTTTATTATTGTTGATTTGTAAAAGATCTATTTTCTCAGTAACGTCCGGTCATGTCTTTGCGTATTACAGATTAATACTCCAAAACCGTCATTTCCGCCCGCTTCTACTTTTTTTGATTTCTTGCCATTTTAGTCACTTATTATTTGTCCTGTATAACTGATTATCTTGAGATTTTTTGAGTTGCCCTGCTGGTCTTGAATTGTAACTGTATCTGTGCCTAAGGTCGTAGTGTCTGCAGAACCGTCTGGATCAAAAGAGACGGTACTTGTACCGGCGATCCATGTTACTGTACTTGTGCCAAATTCAATAGCACCAGGCAGAAACTCTTCTTTGCCTAATACACTTGAGTTAGTTTCATCTTTAACTGTCAACTTGTAGCGTGTCGAATCAATTACCAACCATCTTGTCTTTCTGGAATTAATTGCCATAGTCCTTGCCGCCAGGGCCTGCGCCTGTACTATACGCGCGCCTTTATTTAATCTTTGACTTTTGAGAAAGGGTGTAATTGCGGGTATTGCTGAAACGCTTACCAGAATAATGATTGAGATTACAACAAGCATTTCAATGAGAGTAAATGCATTTTTTTTCATAACTTTAGTCACTTTAGTCCACTGAAGGCACTTTAAACTTATTTACGGTTATCGACCCCAGTTATTAATATCATCTGTATCATCTCCAAAAGTAGTAGAAGTGCCATCCATACCTGTCGAATATAAGTCGTATGTAGTAGTATTATAATCAGGGGATGCATCTGTTGAAGATACATAAACAAAAGGATTGCCCCATTGATCAATAATGTCACCGTTGTTCACTTCATTACCATCAAATTCAATGTATTGTTTCGAAGTAGAGTCTGATGGTTGCAGGGTGGATTTGAGATTTACATTTCCTGTAGAAGGATAAATCCTGTTATCATCATAGTATTGTTCTATCGCTATCTCCAGACGATCCATGAAAGCCTTTGTAGCTTTTTCCTGGGCCTTTTGCCGCATACCGGGAATAACGGTCAGTACTGAAGCGGCGATGATGATAATTATTCCTATAACTACCAATAGTTCCATTAATGTAAAACCTCTTTTACCAGTTATTGATATCATCCACATCATCTCCACTAGAAGCTGTCTCTTGGTCCGGACCATTTGAGTAAAGATCGAATGACACGGTGTTGTGCGTTGGTGCACTGCTATCATATGAATAATATATGCCAAAGGGATCTTTGTATCGATATATATCAGTTGTACCATTTACTCCTGCGATAGTAATATCTGTGTCAATGCCGGTAAAGGATGCTCCTGAATCCTTTTCTAATTGTGATTTTTTGAATTCTATGTATGGTCCGTACGTTGCAGTAAAACTGGATTTAGTAAACATAAACTTGCTGCCCAGGAAAAATATGAGACATTTTGAACCGGTATCGAGATCGTCATCACAAGGTATGTTGACACTACCAAGAGATAATTGCGTGTCAGTTGTTTTGTAACTATCAGGTGGAAAAAAACCAAAATCACTTTCAAACTGTTTAAGCGCGAGTTCCAGTTGACTTATCTGTGCTGAGGTTACTCCCTTTTTAGCATTGGTTTGAATGGAAGATATGATTGGTATGGTAATCCCGGCCAGGAACATCATGATTACAATAACGACGAATAACTCTACGAGAGTGAAACCATTTTTTGATTTCAGATTTACAATTTCAAGTTTGCGACTTAATATTCGAGATTGAATGTTACTAGTGCTCATTTTATAAATATTGTGGTAGATAATCAAAGATTCATCTTTTCAGGGACTACATCCCGCTGCCCAGACTGTTCATCAGCTTTATGAGGGGCAGGAAAAGCGCTATTACGATTGTACCAACCGAAGCTCCCAGAAATATAACTATAAGAGGTTCCAGCATATTTGTCAATGACTCAACAATAGCATCAATCTCGTTGTCGTAATTATCGGCAATCTTGGTGAGCATCTTGTCAAGTTCACCTGTCTGTTCTCCTATCTCTACCATATTAACTACCATGGCATCGCATATCTTTGAATCTCTCAGCGGGTTTGCAATACTTTCTCCCTCACGGATACTGTCGTGTATCCGGTTTACGGCTTTACTCATTGCCATGTTCCCGGTAATATTTTTAACGTTATTCAACGCTTCCAGGATAGGCACACCGCTTGATATCATGGTTGCAAGTGTCCTTGCAAACCTGGAGATAACGGATTTGTTTATAAGTTTACCGAAAACAGGTACTTTAAATTTCAGTTTATCAATCACTAACCTGAATTTCTCTATTTTACTGACTAACTGAACGATAATGAAGATGACTATCGGAATTCCGAAGATAGTATACCAGTGAGTATAAAGAAAGTTGCTTACGTTTATCAAACCGGCGGTAAGCCACGGAAGGGCTACTCCCATTTCCTGGAACATCCTTGCGAATCGTGGTATTATGAATATCATGATAGCTGACAGTATAGAACATGATGCCAGAATAACAGTTGTGGGGTACATCGTTGCGCTTATGATTTTCCGTTTCAATCTCTGGATATTCTCTCTATATGTTGCCAACCTTTCTAATACTATGTCGAGGGCTCCACTTATCTCTCCTGCATTAATGATGTTTATATAAAGTTTATCGAAAACTTTGGGGTGTTTTGACATTGCTATGGATAATGTGTCGCCGCCTTTGATATCAGATATTATTTCTCTAACAGCATTCTTCAATAAGCCATTTCTCATTTGTGATTCAAGAATAGTCAAGCTTTTTACAATAGGTACGTCGGCGTTTTGAAGTGTAGATAGCTGTCTTGTGAAAGGATTAATCTGTTTGTCACTTACTTTGCCAATAGTTATTGATGATAGCGAACTCTTCCGTTTTTTTGCAGTTGTGGAGTTTGCCGTGGCTTTGTCTTTAATCTGCTTAATTGTAGTGGGGTAAAGGCCCTTGACACGTATAGCCTCAACGGCTGCTTCAGACGACAAGGCTTCTACCTTGTCTTTGATAGAGGTGCCTCGATTATCAATAGCTTGAAATTTAAATATTGGCATAGTTGTCCTGTTAAAGTCAGAAGTGCCTAAAGTGTGAAGTGAGCTAAAGTTATGTAAAAAAATAAATTTTTAATTCTTTAAACTTTAGTCACTTCGCACTTTAGGCACTTACTTAATTCACACTTGTTTCTCTTGCAACTTCTTCCAGTGTCGTTAATCCGTTGTATACCGCATTTATACCGCTTTCTAATAATGTCCGCATTCCGTTATTTCTGGCAATTTCTCTTATAGTTTCAGTAGAAGACTCTTTAATGATGTGCGAGGATATCTCTTCATCTACTGGCATTATCTCAAGGATTGACATTCTGCCTTTATACCCTGTACGGTTACAACGGCTACAACCTTTCCCATTATAAAAGTGTTTTTCCCGTATATCATGATCAGAAAAATTGAACTCATTCATAATATCATTACCGGGAGTGTATTCTTCTTTACAACCAGGGCAAATTCTTTTTACTAATCTCTGGCTTATAACAGCTACCAGTGAAGCTGTTATTAAGTATGGTTTGAGTCCCATGTTCATTAATCTTGTTATTGTTGATGGGGCATCGTTTGTATGAAGTGTAC
Organism: Candidatus Scalindua japonica; assembly: GCF_002443295.1. NCBI lineage: Bacteria > Pseudomonadati > Planctomycetota > Candidatus Brocadiia > Candidatus Brocadiales > Candidatus Scalinduaceae > Candidatus Scalindua > Candidatus Scalindua japonica. Next base: position 10,628 of record NZ_BAOS01000015.1, read on the forward strand.
TTAATACCAGATGACCGGTCAGAGATGCCTGTACCGCTATTTCCAATGTTTCCAGATCTCTGATCTCACCTATCAGAATAATATCAGGATCCTGCCTTAAAATGGCCCTCAAACAATTTGAAAATGTTACATCGATCTCCGGATTAATCTGAATTTGCATTATGCCGTCAATATCATACTCAACAGGGTCTTCTGTTGTAATAATTTTCAAGCCGGTTACATTTATATGGTTAAGGCATGCATATAAAGTTGTTGTCTTACCTGAACCTGTTGGTCCGGTGACCAGTATAATCCCATTAGGTTTATGCATCAGTTTTTTGACGGTTTTTAGGCTGTCCGGCATCATTCCTAATCTTGTCAGGTCAAGAGATACTGCACTTTTGTCAAGTATTCTCATGACAACGCTTTCTCCATAATTAGTAGGTAATGTTGAAATACGTATGTCTACAGAGTGCCCTCTAATAGTCAGGAAAATACGGCCATCTTGTGGCAGTCTCCTTTCTGCTATATCCATGTTTGCCATAACTTTGATTCTTGAGATAATACCGTTTGCAAAAATAACAGGTACCGGTACTTTTTCTCGCAAGACACCATCAATTCTGTAGCGGACTCTGAATTCATTTTCGAAAACTTCAAAATGAATATCGCTTGCTTTAACTACAATAGCTTGTAAGAGAATCAAGTTTACAAAACTTATTATTGGTGTCTCATTGGACATCTCCTTCAGATGTTCTATTTCAATGATTTCCCTGTTCTGAAATTCATTTGTTATTGATAGGTCTTGTTGGAATTTATCAAGGATTTCATCTACTGATCCATGTCCACCCGGATAATATTTATCTATGGCATTTGCCACATCTTCTCTATCAACTAAAACGGGTTTCACATCATGTTTCAAGAGAAACCGTAGATCGTCTATCTGCCGTATGTCCAGTGGGTCCTGTTGAGCTACGGTAATTGTCGGCTCTTCATATGCTATCGGAATAATTCTGTAAAGCAGAGCAATAGAGTGTGGGATCTGGTCCAGCATATCCTGCTTAAAATCTACATCTTCGATGTTGATAACTTCCATGCCAAGATAATCACTGAGTACCTCGGTAATCTGCCCACTTGTCGTATAGTCAAGGTCAACCAGCACATCTCCCAACGCTTTACCATTTATTTCCTGTATTTCAAGAGCTTCTTTTATCTGGTCTTCACTTACCAGTTTTTTTTCTAATAATATCTGTCCGAATAATTTTCTCTTGTCTTCTTTCGTTGCCATGTTTTTTATGCTGAGTTTTGGTATATGAATTTCAATACAATAACACTTCAACTTCTCCCGGTGTAACGTTGTCCTGAGCACCCGCCCGTGCCGGATCGGATGGGGAGCAGTAGAAGGACAGTCTTCAGTCCCGTAGCGCCTGACTTGTACGACGTATCTCTTCTCCGTGTATGAGTACAAGTTTTACATGGAATCTAGCGTAGTAATCCTGATTACCTCTTCCAATGTTGTAATTTGTGCCCTTGCCAGTCTTAACCCATCCTCGGCCAGCGTCGTCATTCCATTAGATTGCACAATCTTTCTCAGTTCATTCGTTCCCAGATTGTTAAATATTGCGTCTCTTATTTCCGTATTTATACTCATGAACTCAAAGATAGGCTTTCTACCACGATAGCCGGTCCTATTACAATATTCACATCCTGTACCATGGTAAAATTCAGAATTCGCAAGATCATTATTGTCTATATTTATCGCCTCTAAAACATCCTTTTCTATTTTGTGTGGGACCTTACACTTTGGGCATATTACTCTGACCAGACGTTGTGCCAGAATCGCCTGGATTGATGATGATATAAGAAAAGGTTTGATTCCCATATCTACAAGCCTTGTTATGGCTGAAGGCGCATCATTTGTGTGAAGTGTGCTCATGACCAGGTGCCCGGTTAATGCGGATGTAACAGCTATCTCTGCAGTCTCTACATCGCGTATCTCTCCTATGACAATTATATTTGGGTCCTGTCGAAGTACGGAACGGAGCATACTGGGAAATGTCAGTCCAATCATCTCGTTTACCTGACATTGATTAATTCCTGAAAGGTTATATTCTATCGGATCTTCTACGGTAATGATCTTGTTTTCAGATCGATCTATCTCATTTAAGGACGCATATAGAGTTGTGGACTTACCACTGCCGGTAGGTCCTGTAATCAGGAATATACCATTTGGTTTCTTTAATACGCTCTTAAAATTATAAAAATCTTTATCAGAGAAACCCATGCTTTTCAGTTGTATAAGCACTGTTGACTTTTCCAGTATCCTCATCACAATACTCTCTCCGCAAGTCGTGGGTATTGTGCTTACTCTGATATCAACCGATTTTTCATCAACTTCTGAGCTTATACGTCCGTCCTGTGGTTTCCTCTTCTCGGTAATATCAATTCTGGCAAGTATTTTTATTCTGGAAATCAGCGCATCATGTATGCATCTTGTAATTGAGTGTACATCCTGACAGACACCATCAATTCTATACCTTATACGGGTTTTGTTCGGAAATGGTTCAATGTGAATATCACTGGCACGGGCTTTTACGGCCTCATCAATTATATAGGTTACAAGCTTGACAACTGGCGCTTCCGCTTCTTCCTCAACTCCAAATGAATAGTTCAGAGATTTGTCTGTACTTGCAATTATTGACTTAAACCCATCCAGGTAACCATCAAAAGAGACGTATCTTTCTTTGTCATAATATTTTTTTATTGCATCTTGTATGTTGTTTTTCGTGGCCAGGACGCATTCAACATTAATATTCAGTGTAAACCGCAGGTCTTCCAGTGTACTGATATCAAGTGGGTCGCTTATGGCAATGATAAGTAATCGGTCATGCTTTGTGACAGGTATAATATTATGCTTTTTTGCGATATTTTTTGGGATTATGTTAATCACATCTTCCGGAATCTGTATATCAACAGGGTTGATAACCTGGAAGTCAAATTGTTCTGCCAGGCTGCTTATTATGTCTTCATTATCGGCGTAACCCATCTCTGCTAACGCCTCTCCCAGCCTGATTGATTGCCTCTTCTGGTGTGCCAAAGCCCTGCTTAGCTGGTCATCAGAGATGATTCCCTTCTCTTTCAGCAATTGCCCCAGAGATAGAAATGAAGTTTTCATGTCGTTTTCGTATATTACAAAATTATTTAACTGCATTATACCAAGTCTCCTGTCGCCTGAGGATGACCCTCCGGGTGGTTGGCTGGCACAACTCAGTCAGGGAGACAATAATTTATCAATCCCGTTTGCCTGGGAATACTTCAAGAAAAAAATATTGAATCTCACCTTGAACTCCTTGATCTGCTGTATATTATAATATAGTCGGGATATTGCACTATCAAATTAAAATCAGTGAAAAAATACGCGGATTAAGGAATTTCTTAATCCCTGAATTAACGTAATAGTCTTTCAATGTTGCGTCATTTGCCTCCATGACTAACAGACGAGTGAGGCTGGGGAACATTACTTGAATCTATCTTAAGAAAACAAAATATTCAAGTAAAAAAGCTTAGTCCTGTTTCAGTCACCGGCACAACCATTTCATGGAGATGTACCTATATCATCAACATATGCCTGATGTTCTGATCATGTGGATTGTGTAACTACCATCTCCTTTTTTTTACTTCTGTCCGGTCTGTAGTATATGGTTATGTTACATTTAATCATAGGATTCTTCGTCGCCAGTTCCTGCGATAGGTTTGCCATGGTGGGCATTGTTTATGGATGGATGCTCGTGAATATGCTTTTCTCCATTTGCATGCGTATGATAGTGTGAATGCATTGGCGTGTCACCTGTAGTAGTAACGGATTGACCGGTGCTTGTTGTTAATATGGTTGTCTCTCCTGTCTCGCGGTCTAATACACAAACATTTCCTGAGAAAAGTTCTACATCTGTCTGGTAACCGGCCCTGGAGCCATTATCACTGGTAACTACGGTAAAGTGAGTACCCCTTACTCCGACGATCGCGCTTGGCGCAACAACCTCAAACTTAGAGCCGGATGTAACATTAACATCTATAGTCCCACTGTCCTGCACCTTTACGATACTGTATAGTGTGCCATCAGAAAGCCTGACAGATTGTACCAGGAAGCAGCCATAGCTGCCACCTGAATCATCTGTTATTTTAACAGTGCTGCCATCGGCAAATGTCATATTATCTTCTTTATTACTGATTGTCCTCTGTGCGGTGTTCCCATCCGGCGGTATCTCCTGTCCGTTAATATCTACCGCACCGACACTCGTAATTTTCGTAGAACCGTTGGTAAAAGTACCTGTTGAGCTCTTTCCGCCTCTGTGTCGGGGACAACCAATGGCAAGTTCGTCACTGCCATAAGAACCCTTTCGCGCTACATAGTACGGATCATAACTTGCAAAGTTGTTGATACTGGTAGTATCGTTATCTTCAGGGCATACAAACGTAGATTTGTCGTTTATATAGTTAGCAAGATCGGCAGAAAGCGGATATTTATCTTTTTTATTTTCGCCGAGGTAACCATCATCGGGGTAACCATCATCCGGGAAGGACATGTAATCGTTATAGTACTGTTGCAAACCCTGAGATATTGCTCTCAGGTTATTTACACATAATGTTTGATTTTTTGTTGAACGTATCTTGCCAACGGCTATCGTTGCTATACCGGCCAACACGCCAATTATGCTAATCGTTACAAGAAGTTCAATAAGTGTGAATCCACTGTTTCTGTCTTTATATTTTAATTCCCACATGATAGATTTCTCTTAACTATATATACTTACAAGTTATGAAATATAGATGTTCATCTTCTTTTAACTGTTTTTCATAAATTTAATAAATGCTAATACCAGTTTGGGGTCGAACTGAGTACCAGACCCATTTTCAATTTCTTTAAAGGCGACTTCCGGTGGCAGGCCATTTCTATACACCCTGCTGGATGTTATCGCATCGTATGTATCGGCGATCGAAATGATCCTGGCAACAAGATGAATCTCATTACCCTTTAAACTGTCCGGATATCCTTTGCCGTCATAACGTTCATGGTGATGACGTACACCTGGCATTAAAGCGCGTAATCTGGACATGGGCTCAAGGATTTTGCTGCCTTTAACAACATGTGATTTAATGATCTGAAACTCTTCACCTGTTAATTTTTCCGGTTTATTTAAGACGTTCTCTCCTATTCCAATCTTGCCTATATCGTGAATGGTAGCGGAGAGTTCCAGAAATTCCAGTTCACCATCTGAAAGACCTATCTCCTTTCCTATTCCAACGCTGAACTCTGCTACTCGTCGGGAGTGTCCGTGTGTATACGCGTCTCTTGCATCAAGCGCTGCCGCAATCGACTTGATATAATCCAGAAAAATGTCATGGATGTCAGTATAGAGCCTCTGATTTTCTAACGCAATTCCCACTTGATGAGAGAATGATGAGATCAATCTCAGCTCTTCAGTAGTAAACTCCGCAAAAGGAGAAATTTTTGAAGTTTGTTTATTATAGAGATAAAGTATCCCAATAGTTTGTTTCTTTACAACTAGTGGTACTGCCAGGAAGGAGTGCAGGTTATTGTTTTTTATATGTGATAACCCAGGATGTCTTGACACGGTTTCAACCCAGATTGGCTTTGCGTCAACCCGCATTTGTTTGTTTACTGGCTCGGAGATTCTCTGCGCTTCGCCCTTTATCTCGTCAGGTCCGATGAAAGCTGAGTGTTTATAACTGCATGTGTCACCATTCAGTGTATACAGAGCAGTTGCTTCGCAGTGTGTTATCCTCATAATCGGCCCCAGTAATTCTTCCGGTGGCCTGGAAGGGATTGCGAGCGCAGATGTTATTTGAATGTCCTCCTTATTAAATAATTTCAGAGAATATTGGTTTGATTCATCTTGAGATGTTGTAATCTCACCTACCTCCAGAAGCAGGTTTAGCTGAATATCTCTCATGGCAGATTCCCCACTTACCGAACTCAGATTTACCGTCAGACAAGTTCCTATAAGCATAAGAAACATAACGACAAATGGGACCATGTCTATCATTAAATTTGATTTTCTGAATAGTATAAGCCCTGTAAACACAATGATTGATGCAATCACGAATGAAAACAGAACACCACCTGCAAGCAACATGTATGCGCTGCCCCTTATATGTATTCGGAAGATTAACATACTAATAATTATTGATAACGCTGTTACAATCGTGATTGTGTAGAAGGGACCGGGAATAGAGATAAGCCTTTCTGTTAAAAAATTGTAAAAAAGATTAGCCTGAATAAAGATACCAAATTTGCGGCCGAATGGCGTAACATGGATATCTTGTTCAGACCCGGGAGTAGCGACACCTATAAAAACAACTTTGTCTTTAAATTGGTCTGCGGGGACCCTGTTTTCATTCTGTGGTGATACGTCATAAAAAGAGTATAAGGTTATGGGCTTTTCCTGACCAAGAGTTTCTATCCACTTAATATTTGTTCCGTGATAGATATTTACCTGTTTTTCAAAATCAATATAATTGATAGGTATACAACTCCTTGAGTTAAGGGGTATATACAGCTTTCCTATTTGCAGTGAGTTTCCCGGATTTAATATCATCTTTTGATCAATCCCCATCTGCTCCAGGTAAACAGCAAGTGAGAGAGGAATAAATCTTTCATTGCTGTCACTACCTGCTATCTGGACGGGTGTACTCCTCGCCGTTCCATCACTGTCGTAGAAAACATTTAAATGGCCAACTCTTTTAGCTGAATCAGAGATTATGTCGATGTTCTTAATTAATCTTCCTTTATAGATTCCGTCAGCCGGTCTTGATCTCAAAAGATTAGCAGTTGGACTCCATACAGGGAAAATAATAGCGTCGATATCACTGGCAGCATCTGACAAAGCCACATCGTTCCTGGGATGTTTTATATCAGGAAGGTCGAAGAACATATCGAAGGCAATAGTATCTGCACCACCTTCTTTCAGGTAATATAGTAGTTCTGCATAACGGTCCTGGGCCAGGGCCACCGCCCCAGATGCTCCATATCTTTATCTGATATACCAATTAGAGCGATTTTAGGTATGTCGGGAGCGTTTTCATGAGAGTTATGTGTTATACGCCAGTCATACAAAAGTTTCTCAAGTCGGTTGAAAACTCCGGTCAAATATAATAAGGATATTATCGCTGCAATTGACAGTCCCCAGATAAGACCGTAGTATTGATAAGATGAGTGCCTGATGTTATGTTCCGAAAAAAATACTTGAATTTGTCATTCTGAGCGAGACGGAGTAAATCGAATGACCTCTCATTAGTAAGCCAATAACATTTTGTAAAACCAACGAGACTTTTCAGTCATTCCTCCTTCAGAATAATGTGTAAATGATATAATCCTGCCAAAGATGCTTATTCGCCGGATTGATAGTCTTCTATTTTAATTCCGTACTCCTGCATCTTTCTATAGACTGTAGATCTTCCGATATCTAATTTTTCAGACGCTGCGGATATGTTACCATTTGTCGCGTTCAGCGTTCTTCTGATGAAAATCTCTTCAACTTCACTAAGGGGTAGCAAATCTCCTCTTCGCAACGCCGCTTCCAGTTTAGACAATCCATCTTCCAGGGATTCAGTCATCCTCAAACCATTTGAATCCATATCCGGAAAATCAAAATGTTCCGGGAGAAGTGTATCATTGGGTGTTATCAGTATCGCTCTTCTGATGCTATTCTGAAGTTGTCTGATATTACCCGGCCAATGGTAAGTTTTCAGTTTATCCATAGCCGAAGGGTCTACTTTGTTTATTTTTTTACCTGATAGTGTGTCAAATCTATTAACAAAGACATTAACAAGTTCAGGAATATCTTCTTTTCTGTCACGTAATGGGGGGATGTGTATTCGGAACACATTAAGGCGATAGTACAGATCCTCTCTGAAGTTTTTAGAATTAACTTCACTTAATAACTCTTTATTACTTGCAGAAATAATACGTACATTTGTTTGAATTAATTTCTGCCCACCTACTCTTTCAAATACCTGTTCTTCAATTACACGCAGAATTTTTGCCTGCATTGTAAGGGGCATCTCCGTTATCTCATCCAGAAAGAGAGTTCCCATATTTGCCCGTTCAAGCTTACCTACTTGTTGTTGGACTGCTCCGGTAAATGCGCCTTTCTCGTGCCCCATTAATTCGCTTTCCAGCAGATTTTCAGGAATTGCAGCACAGTTTATGGTGCATAAAGCCTGCTTGCTTCTAGGCCCTCTATAGTGAATAGCTTTTGTAACCAGTTCCTTTCCCGTACCGGTTTCTCCATGAATAACAACCGGTATATCACTCTCCAGGACAGTCTGTATCTTTGCAAGAACATCCTTAATTTCTTTACTGCTACCAATGATTCTCCACAATTCAGGCTCCTCTCTTAACTTGAACGTGTTTTTCATTTCTGAGCGTTTTGTCCCTTCCATACATCCCTTTCCCGTCTTGACATTGTCTTTCAATATTATTGACGAAAATCCTACAACTATAAAACTAAACTAATAAATATTGTTATTTTTGTCATAATTTGCATCAAATATAGTGTGATTCCATATTGTATACTTTTATTATGATTATGTCCCGAAGTGGATCTCTCCTTTTGCATGACTTCAGCATCCATTTCTCAATACCTGGCATAATCATGTAAATTTTGCAACCTGAAGATTGTAGCTGCAGAATTATCCAGTTTAAATTATAAATAATTTTATACAGCGAGATTGGGTTGTCAATAAAAATATCCCTTAAGTCTTTTTAATATTAGTCCTTATAGACACATTATATTCTGTTTGACTTATAACATATTTATTCTTTTCATGGAACAAAAAGATTAAAAATATGATATTTCCTGACAGTGCAGACTTGTGAGTAAACATTTGTGACTGCATTGTGTCTTTTATGTCCGGAAGGACAATCTATCATTTATTATCTACAATGAATTTGGATTGCTCTCTTTCATGTAAAGTGTATAATCCCATTACGTTTATGTAAATATGAGTAAAATTGCTTTCCGGGTTTCAAATTGTTATGGACAAAACGAGCGAAAATGAAAATATTGAATTTGACCTTATATTACAGGCAATCTACTGGAAGTATGGCTATGATTTTAGAGATTATGCCAAGGCATCTATCAGGCGCCGTTTACGCCATCGACTCTCACAATCCAATCTTAAGACAATATCTGAAATGCAGCACAAATTGCTTTACGATATACAATTCTTTGAAACACTGTTATTAGACCTTACTATTAACTCTACCGAAATGTTTCGGGATCCATTTTTTTTTAATACCCTCAGGAAAATTGTAATACCTGAATTGGGAAAACAATCTTTTGTAAAGATATGGCATGCCGGCTGTTCCAGTGGTGAGGAAATTTACTCTACAGCTATTCTATTGAAGGAGAATGGAATGTACGAATCATCCCTGATATATGCTACAGATGCCAACGATGAGGTCCTTGATGAAGCGAAATCGGGGATTTTTTCTATCGATAAAATGAAAGATTATACCATTAATTACAGAAAGTCTGGCGGACTGGCATCTTTTGCGGATTATTATACGGCCAGATATGACAGTGTAATCATGGACAATTCCTTAAAAAAAAATATTGTCTTTTCCAATCACAATCTGGTCACAGATAACGTTTTCGGAGAGATGGATATGATAATGTGCAGGAATGTGCTTATTTATTTTAACAGGAAGTTACAAGACCGTGTATTGGGGCTTTTCAGGGACAGCCTTCGACCTGATGCGTTCCTTTGCCTGGGTCCTAAAGAAACCGTAAGATTTTCATCATATTCGGATAGTTTTGAAAATGTAGCAGAGAAAGAAAGAATATACAGAAGAATCGGATAGTAATTAACCAACAATGAAACTCCTCAATAATTAATAATATGGACATGATACAAAAGTTAAATACTGATTGAAAAAAAGAGTCACAAATATAAAGTAGTTGTTATAGGTGTTTCCACCGGAGGCACAAAGGCCCTTAAAACTATTCTTTCGGTTTTACCGTCCGGATTTTCTCTCTCAGTTATTGTTGCCATGCACAGACACAAAAATACCGATGGTTGTTTAGAACAGTCATTGGATAATGAGTGTGAAATAGAGGTAAAGCAGGTTGATGAAAAAGAAGAGATCAGGGCAGGATTTGTTTATGTTGCGTTACCAAATTACCACTTATTGTTAGAAGATGACGGTACATTTTCCCTATCAGTAGAAGAGACTGTTAATTACGCACGCCCGTCAGTTGATGTGACTTTTGAGTTGGCAGCATCGGTTTATGGACAGGAGCTTATCGGGATTGTTTTGACTGGAGCAAACAAAGATGGCAACCAGGGACTAAAACAGAATAAAGAAGGCCGGTGGCCTTGCAATTGTCCAGACACCCGAAACATCTGAAGTTGCGGATATGCCAAGGGCGGCTATAGCATCTGTTAAACCTGATGATATTTAACCTCTCGAAAAAATTGCTCCTTTGCTGAGAAAACTTGAAAGCGAAAGATAAGATTAGTATAATGACAGTTTTACAATATGAGTTACTTCTAGAGAGCTATTTATAACATGAATAAACGAGACAGATATTGTGAAAATCCTTATTGTAGATGACAAGCCGGCAAATTGTCTGGCACTCCAAAAAATTCTTGCCAAACCAGGCTTGAATATCATAGAGGCTTCAAGTGGTAATGACGCCCTGGCTCTGGTCCTGGAGCATGATTTCGCGCTTATTCTCCTTGATGTTCAAATGCCTGATATGGATGGTTTTGAGACCGCGGAGATAATACGCGGTAACCATGAAACAAAACATATCCCCATTATCTTTGTCACCGCAATCAGCAAAGAACAAAAATACATTTTTAAAGGATATGATAAAGGCGCTGTGGATTATCTGTTTAAGCCATTGGATCCTGATATTTTGAAGAGTAAAGTTAATGTATTCCTTGAGTTGTATGGACAGAAAGAGGTCCTTAAGAAAACTAATATCGAGTTAAAAAAGGCAAATGCAAGAATTCTGGAGCAACAGGAAGCTCTTATTGAAGAAGAACGTATTAAAGTATTGCTTCAGATGGCCGGAGCAAAGGCCCAGGAGCTGAATCAACCATTGGCGTCTTTGTTGGAAAACATAGCATTGATTGGAGAAATTAAAGATAATACTGCAAAAACTAAAGAGTGTATTTATCGAATGAAAGTATCCGGACAGAAGATATTAGATATAACAAAAAAAATTAATACAATGAATTATGCCGAACCCATACCATCATATTACAATAGCGCTGCTGTTGTCAGCTTTAATAGAAAAATACAAATACTTGTGGTGGATGATTCAGAGGATGTTGTGGAATGGTTCAAGGCATTTTTAGCAGATCAGGATCTTATCGTTTTTTCCTGGGCGGAAAATTTTAAAGATTCATTTGCCATGTTAGAACGTGAACAGTTTGATATAATTTTTCTGGATCATATCTTAAAAGACGGAACCAGTATAGAATATCTTAAAAATATTGATGAAAAAAGTATAGAAACTCCAGTAATAGTCGTTACAGGATATGGCGATGAGATGTTAGCATCAAAGTTGATACAACTTGGCGCATATGATTATTTACCGAAGAGCAGGATAAACACGGAGTCTCTTTCCAGGGTTATAAATAATACACTGGAAAGAGCCCGTCTAAGAAAAGATGTGAAAAAAGCCCAGGCAAAAATGGCGGAAATGTCTACTGTGGACGAATTAACAACATTATATAATCGCCGATATTTTATAGAGGTGTTGGAAGGAGAGTTTGAAAGAGCCGATCGTTATGAGACAGAGATGGCACTTATCATGATGGACTTGGATTATTTCAAAAAAATAAATGATTCGCTTGGTCACCCCGCAGGTGACATGGTATTGTCAGATACAGGGAAGAGACTCAGGAGACATGTAAGGAAGAGTGATCTTGCGTGTCGTTATGGTGGAGAAGAGTTCGCTGTTATCCTGCCGAATGTAAGAAAGGATAGTATCTTTTCGGCATACGAAAGATTCAGGGAGATGGTATCAAAACAGTCATTTAAATACGAGTCAAAACAGTTTCATATAACAGTTAGCATTGGTATTGCGTTCAGTAATGACGCGGAGTCTGCAAATGATTTATTAGCCCATGCAGATCAGGCTCTTTACCAGGCGAAAGAAACTGGTCGGAACAGGACAGTAATTTATAACACTAACGCGATATCGGTTGGGTAAAGATATCGAATTAATTTATTTCATTTTGTGAGGATGGTACTTTGTCATGAATATGCAGGCTAAGTGCTTTTTTATTTTAGTAAACACTTTATAACGATTGATAAGAACAATGACACTAAAGATTTATAACACATTGACCAGGCAGAAAGAAATTTTTACCCCTTTAGAAGAAGGAAGGGTTGGGATATATGTATGTGGGCCGACTGTTTACGACCACCCTCACATTGGACACGCCAAGAGTTATGTCAGCTTTGATATTGTTGTACGTTATCTGAGACATCTTGGTTATGAAGTTAGATATGTGCAGAATATTACTGATGTCGGGCACTTAACGGATAACGCTGATTCCGGGGAAGATAAGATTGAAAAAAGGGCTAAGCTGGAGAAAGTCGAACCAATGGAATTAGTTGAAATGTATATGCGGAGCTACTATGAAGATATGGACGAGTTAAATAACCTGCGGGCTGATATTTCACCTCGGGCTACCGGGCATATTCCGGAGCAGATAGATCTTGTAAGCACGTTAATCGATAAAGGATTTGCTTATGAGTCAAACCAGTCTGTCTATTTTAATGTATCGAAGCTGAAGGACTACGGTAAACTTTCAGGGAGAAAACTGGAGGAACAGGAATCTGGGGCACGCATAGAGATAAATCCTGAGAAAAAAAATCCTGCAGATTTCGCACTCTGGAAGAAGGCAGAATCCGGGCATATTATGAAATGGAACAGTCCCTGGGGTGTCGGGTTTCCGGGATGGCATCTTGAGTGCTCGGTAATGTCTATGAAATATCTGGGTGAGACGTTCGATATTCATGGTGGAGGACTTGAAAATGTATTCCCTCATCATGAGTGTGAAATCGCGCAAAGTGAGACTGCCAATGAGCAACCTTTTGCACGTTACTGGATGCATAATAACATGGTCACCGTCGATGGACAGAAGATGGGTAAATCTCTGGGAAATTTCGTTACCCTTAAAGACGCATTTAAAAAATTTTCACCTCTTACAATACGTTTCTTCGTTCTTAATACACATTATAGCAGCCCGATCGACTATAGTGACGAGGCGTTGGAGGCAGCCAATAAAGGCTTGGAGAGATTATACAATACAATACATAACCTGAAAGCACGAATGGAATCTTCTAACGGGACCGAGGGGCAGGAAATATGGAAAACAAAATTGGAAAGTTACAAAAATGCTTTTGAAGAAGCGATGAATGAGAATTTTAATACGGCAGAAGCGATGGCCGTTCTCTTCAACTTAAGCAAAGAAGTAAACAGCCTCCTTAACACAGATGAGAAGGTTAGTGAATGGGTATTGTCAGAAATAGATTCCTTCTACAAAACTTATGGTGGTAATGTACTGGGTATAATTACAGATAAAGCAGCACAACACTGTCCTGACGGAGCAGATGTTTATAAAATGGAGGATGATTTAATAAAAGTGTTGATTGATACAAGGAATGATTTACGTGCTTCCAAACAGTGGGATCTGGCAGATAAAGTAAGAGACAGGTTAAGCGAGCTGGGAATCATCATCGAAGATAAAAAAGAGAAGGTTGCGTGGAGGAAGAAGTAGTATAGGAGTTCCATTCTGACAGGATGTTGGGTGGATTAAATTCCTCAACGCTTTTTGTCCTGGGATGCGAATCGACCTTTATCTATAAGGTATCAGCATATGGATTTTGTTGGCGGATTCATTTCGCTTAATCCGCCCTGGACGAGTATCTAGTTAAGTTTCCAATATACATTTTATGAGATAAAACATGAGATTGAAAAGAGACAAACTATTTTAGTATATTGTCATAATGGTAATAGAAGCAAGACGGCTTGTGAATATCTTACATCCAAAGGTTATGAGGTTGAAGAATAATGATTATAGAAAGCTTTATTAAGACTGCAAAGAAAAATTTCAATAAAATTGTGCATGAAGACTCTACCGGGATTGCTCTGACATTCGGCCAGACGCTTACTGCCGGTATTCTTCTCTCCAGACATGTTCGCAATTTTGAAGGCGATAATATTGCTCTGGTTTTTCCTGCCTCAGTGGGTGGTGCTTTGGCGTTTATTGCCACGACACTGTCAGGCAAAACCCCTGTTGGACTCAATTTTATTGCTGGAAAGGAAGAACAGGACTGGGTACTGGATACCTGTGACATAAAAACAATATTTACTTCAAGAGTGTTTATTCAGAAGGCGAAGATTGATGAAGATCCAAGGATGGTATTCATTGAAGATATAAAAGAAAAAACATCAAAACTGGAAAAAATGATGACTTATTTCTCCTGTAAAATCAGGTCGAGTCACTCTTTGGTTCAAAAATATAAAGAGCTTGATGCGCCTGACAAGCCAGCCATAATATTGTTTACCTCAGGTTCGGAATCCAAGCCTAAGGGTGTCCCCCTGACAAACAAGAATATCTACGTCAGTATCCGGGCTTTCAGTACTGTTTTTCAACCAAAACTGAATGACAAAGTGTTAGGTACATTACCATTCTTTCATGTATTTGGCTTTATTGCATGTCTCTGGTTACCTTTGATAATGGGGATGGGGGCCGTTTTTCATCCAAATCCAACTGATTATGAAAGGATTGGCAGGATTGTTCACAGAAATCGTGTTACAATGCTTTTAGGTACCAGTACACTTTATAGAGGGTTTATGAAAAGGTGGAAACGTGAGCAGGTTTCGAGTGTTCGTCTGGCATTTGCAGGTGCGGAAAAGTTAAATGAAAGTGTCAGAAAAAAATTCGGAGAGAAACTTGGTATAACCATTTTTGAAGCTTATGGGGTTACTGAAAGCTGTTCTTGTATTACGGTGAATTACCCTGATGACTTTTGTCACGGAAGCGTGGGAAGGCTCATGCCTGATGTTCAATGTAAAATAGTGAACACTGAAACTTATGAGGAACTTCAACCGGGTAATGAGGGTTTGATACTCATAAAAGGACCCAACGTCATGAATGGATATTATAAGGCCCCTGAGTTGACTGAACAGGCATTTCATGACGGTTTTTATATTACCGGTGATATAGGAAAAATAGAAAATGGTTTTTTATTTATTACTGATCGTCTGAAAAGATTTGCCAAGATAGGAGGTGAAATGATTCCATTGGCTCCTATTGAAGATAAACTGTCGAATGTATTAGATCAGGATACTGAAAATGAAAAAAGGAGCTGCGCAATTGTAAATATTCCTCACTCACAGAAAGGTGAACAACTTGTGGCATTTGTTGTTGATGAGAATCCTGACAAGATATCACTCAATAGTGAACTCGATCAAGCCGGTCTGCCAAAGTTGTCCCAACCTGACCACTACATATCAATAGACTCTATCCCGATGCTTCCATCAGGCAAAGTCGATTATAAAAGTATAAAAAAGAGCGCTTTAGAGAAATTTGAACGGAATGTCTGATTTGTTTAAAAGAAACATTAGTGGCCAGGTGAATAATTACTTCAGTTTAAGTGTAGCAAGTTTGTTCTGACATTAAGACTTTAGAAAGGTGTCATCTTCCCCATAAATTTTGTTGTTACAGGGAAGATGTTATTTGTTCTTTTACGTCTTATTACTTAGCGCTCGAAGGTTTCTCCTTCTGGTAACGTGTATTTAAACGTTCTGTTATGAGAGGAGTGACATCCATTGCACTCGAATTGTACAAAACAGTTCTGATTCCTATCTTAAACTGAAGATCGGAAAGTTGATTACTTTGTAAGTTTGGTTTTTCTTTCTTTATGATAACACTGTAATTTTTTTCTTTTCCAAAAGAGTTGACTTCGTTAATGATCTCTTCATAAACTACCTCAAAGGCATCCTTATATTTCTTAGTGAGTTGCTTTTCAGCAAATTTAGCATAACCTTCTAGTTCTACGTTTTTTCTTTCCAGTATCTCCATATTCTTATCTCTGCTTTCACTTCCTAAATCCAGCAACTGTGTCTCTTCGTTGAGATCAATCATTACTTTCTTTTTACTCTCTATCTCTTTTTTAAATTCTGCTTCAGCATTTTTTAATTCTTGATCGAGATCATTTCTTTTGTCATATTTATCAAATATTTCATTGATATCAACAACACCGATCTTGAGTTCTTCAGCAGTAACATCTTTCGGAACGCTTTTAAATGTTACAATGCCTGCAACAGAACAGAGGAAAATTGTTAAAATTCGATATTTGATAGATTTTTTGTTCATGATTTTTCATCACCTTTCATAAAATAAAAATTTAAGCGGGTTTTGGTAAAACATTAAGAATGAGAAATACGCTTCTGATAATTGCAAACTGCACAGCAAAACTGATTATACAGACGAGAACGGCACGCCAGGTTGCTTTATAATCAAGTGCCTGTCTTACGGCGACAACCATTGCAACCAACATCCATACAGCTGCGAGAGAAAAAACCAGAGGTTGTATTGCAGGGAAAATACCTAATACTCGGATCAAACCCGGTGCACTTGCAAACCCAAGAGTCCTTAATAATTCGCCTACATCAGATTTGGTTTGATGTTCCGGTAAAAGTTTAGTTCCTATAAAATATATAATAAATGCCCAGATGTACCAGCCTGCCAGCCCCAAAACAATTCCTAAGGAGACGCCCAGGGCTCCTCCTCTTGATATACTTCCTATTCCATACGCGAGACCCGAGAGAATTACGACAACCATAGCCTGTCGCATTGCAGACTTGTCAGATTCCACTTCTTCATAGAGATGTACATCAAGCTTTGCAGCTCGAATAATTCGGTTTGTAAAACTACTACTCATATTTCTTCCTTATACTGACAAACAGTGTTGTGAACAATAACAACTTCGTTATTGAAAACACAATCTGAAAAACGTATCTTATATCAAAATATAAGCGTTATTACCAATGAATAATATGGTCACGCTCCATTTCCCGGTCATCCTAATTAAGCTTTTTTCTTGAGTGTTTTTATTAAATACAATATTATCACAGATATTCATATACATGGCGATAAATAGCAGCAAGGATGTTTTTGTCGCCTTTAAGCATTTAATAACAGTAAAGTCTATTAATAAGTTTCCTCTTACTAATTTATTCTTACTGCATGAAGAGTTAATACTTAATATACTGCAGAATTAGAGTGTATAAACAATATGCAAATTTATTCTATATATGTATCAAAAAAAAAGGTAAATAAATGACACTTTCTCCAGAAGATGTAATAAAAGCCTATCATGATATTATATTTTGCCTTATAGGTGACGTATCTGAAAATGGGGCCTGTGGGATTGATATTGTAGCACAATTTAAACCGTACGATAATAGTCGGGTTGCCGTCCCCAGAAATATCAACGCCGCATTTTTGATCTCTCTTTCGGGAAATAATCATTCAGAATATAATACGGCCATAGAGTATCTGAAAGAGATGAAGAGCGATCCTCTCTGGACAAATCTTGTTACGTTTTATCGAGAAGGACTTTGTTTGTTGTTAAAGGAATTCCAGAATTTCTGTTCCAACAGCAGTGATGGTGTAGCAAGGACGGAAGAATTAATGACAAAATTAGCGCGACACAAAGGGTCGCTTTCATCTTCTGAAACTATTCAGGAGGAAATCTGGAAGCTGTTCCATCCTGAAGCATCAGAGATTCTTGGTAATAAAGAATCTCAAGCAGATGCCCTGAGAAATGAGCGTAAAATAGAGATAACCGATCTTAACTCAAGACCTGTAGGAAATGTCCCACAAGAGGTTATCTTTACAGCGAATGCTCTTTTAACTGTCCCACCGGTCGGAAAAGGACTAAAAGACCTTAGCATAAAACCAGGGTTGTGGAACGCCCTTCAGGAAGTTGTACAGGAAGACCAGCTCTTCTGGTATGACCATCCGGTCCAGATAGGCGTTGGGCCGGACAGAAATGAAATACTATACGGTCTCCACCATCTTTCAGAATCACTTCTCTTTGAGAAGAAATTGGGAAATGCGGCAGAAAAGGACGAGTTAACGGTAATATTATCGGCATCAGTTACGCACGAGGGTTTACAGGGTATTGTTAAAGAATATATCGAGTACGAACTGGAAAAAGGCGGTGACTTACCAGGACTCAAGGTATATCTTTTTACTGAAGCTGAAACCGCCGGGTTAATCCACGAGATTCTCGTTCCTGCGGTAAACAGGTATTTTAATGATATAAAGGACCCATCGTCTCTTTTAAGGGAAGTTGTGGGTGTTAACGGAAAATATGGAAGACACTATAGCTTTCTTAAGGCGATAACCGCCTTCTGGCAAGTCTTTGAAGATCCTGACAAGAAGGCCACATTCAAGATTGATCTTGACCAGGTATTCCCACAGGAGAAGCTGCTTGAAGAAACAGAAAAGAGTGCGTTTCAGCATATGATGTCTCCACTTTGGGGTGCTGAAGGTGTTGACACTCAGGGGAACACTGTTTATCTGGGTATGATGGCTGGGGCGTTGGTAAATGAAAAAGATATCAGTGCTTCACTCTTTACACCCGACGTAACATATCCATCTCCACCTTTCAGGGGTGAAGATACTGTTTTCTGCAGTAGGGTACCCCAGGCATTGTCTACTTTATCTGAGATGATGACAAGGTACAAGAAGGGTGGTATTGATGGAGACAATTGGTGTATATCAAGGATACATGTAACGGGTGGGACGAATGGGATTTTAATTCACGCGCTAAGAAAGTATCGACCTTTTACTCCGGTGTTTATAGGAAGGGCGGAAGACCAGGCTTATATACTGTCTGCTTTGTTTCCTGAAGTCAAAACGCCGGCGCTGAGATATTTTCATAATGATGGTTTGTTTATGAGACACGACAAACACGCTTTTGCGGGAGAGGCTATAAAGGCGGCAGCTATAGGAAAGATAGTGGGTGACTATGAGAGGATTTTGTATTTTTCAAAATATGCCGGGATAATTTCACCGGATGTAGATGCAGTCAAGAGTGTGATAAACCCGTTTACCGGAAGCTTTGTAAGTCCTCTATCCCAAAATCTTGCGTATCTTCGTCTTGCACTCAAAGCGGCTGGGTTTTTTGCTACAAAAGACGAGGAGGATAAATATAAAGGGGCCGCACTTGTTGAGACAGGGACGAGAAGGTTACATTCCTGCATCCAGGATGTGTCTAAAGGAGGAGTAAATGGACTTAAGGAACGGTACGAAAGAGAAAAGGAGGCCTGGGCGCTTTATTACGATATTCTTGACGAAATTGAAAGCGCCCTGAAAAAAGGAGACCAATTTGCCATAGAATTGCGGGAGAGGGCCAAAAAATTAATCCGTGACGCTCGCGTAATTACAGATGAAAATTCATAATATGATCATCATTTGTGTAACGGTTAACACAGGCGGACGGGTGATAGCAAAACAAATCCATTAATCCAAAAAAATTGGCAATGTTAGTGGCTTTTTGTTATTATACATAAATTATATTTTACTATTATACAGAGATTTTATAAAAAGGGATGAAAAATGGACAAGAAGTCCAGAGAGAAAAAAGGCAAGGCGATGTCATGTTCTTTTTGTGGCAGAAATTATAATGTTGTTAAAAGATTAATACAGGGTGACCGCAATGTATATATTTGTAATGAATGTATTGAGGCTTGCTACACCCTGATACAAAAAGATAAAGAAAAAACATCAACTAATATAAAAAGAAAAATACCAACTCCGGTATATGTCAAAGAACGTTTAGATGAATATATTATCGGGCAGGAAAGAGCAAAAAGAGTATTGGCGGTAGCAGTCCACAACCATTACAAAAGATTATCATTAGAAATATCTGATGATGGTGTGGTGTTAGAAAAAAGCAATGTGCTTCTTGTCGGGCCTACTGGCTCAGGAAAAACCTTGTTGGTTAAAATACTCGCGGAGGTCCTCGATGTACCCTTCGCGATCACAGACGCAACGACTTTTACCGAAGCCGGTTATGTTGGTGAGGATGTTGAAAATGTACTATTAAGATTACTGAGAGATGCTGATTTTAATGTAGAACGGGCACAGCAGGGTATTGTTTATATAGATGAGGTAGACAAGATCGCCAGAAAGGGCCAAAACGCTTCTATTACACGAGATGTTTCCGGTGAAGGAGTACAACAGTCACTGCTTAAAATGTTTGAGCAGTCTATCATCAATGTACCTCCACAGGGTGGAAGGAAACATCCGGAGCAGCAATACATACAAATGGACACTAAGGATATTCTGTTTATTTGTGGTGGGACCTTCAGCGGTATAGAGGACATAATAAGAAAAAGGATAGGCAAAAAGGCAATAGGATTTGGTACTACGATGGACAAGGCGGAGAATAAATCTACCGGAGAAATTCTTTCTGAAATCAAAATGAATGATTTAATCAAATTTGGTATGATCCGCGAATTTATTGGCAGACTTCATGTCCTTACAACGTTGATGCCACACTGTCAGAATGACTTGATAAGAATTATGCTTGAGCCTAAAAACGCTATCGTCAAGCAGTATCAAAAGATCTTTGAGATGGAAAATGCTGTCCTGGAATTTCCAAAAGACGCTTTGGAAGAAATAGGCAAGATGGCACTGAAGCGAAAGACGGGAGCCCGGGCATTACGCTCTATTTTTGAGGGCTTTATGCTGGATGCCATGTTTGATTTACCAACAGACGGTAAAGGGTCGGTTTATGTAGTGACGCCGGAAGTTGTAGCAGGAGAAACGCCGCTTATGCCGCAGAAACTCCGCAAAAGCGCTTAACACAACCTGGCTTTTTACCAGTAAGCACATTGGCAAACTTGCTTTAATGACAAAGTAATGTGGCCAGGCAATCATATCCATGAACATATCCATCCCCAATAAACTCACCTGTTTGTCTACCCTTATTTGAAGTTGAATTGCAATCACTGTATGTTAAAATCTCAAGTAGTCCATAAGTCGATAATTTCTTGCTAATTAATATTTTTCACGTCTAACAATTTTTTCGGTCATGGCTCAGACGGATTTGGTAGTGAACTATGAAATCAAAATTCATCATTAGAATATGTTTTATCTGTATAGGTATTGTGGCGGCAACATTTATGGTGTTGAAACTGACCGTATGGAAGGACACACCAGATGCCTATCTTTATGATGGCCCGAAGAGAGGTACAAAGACGTACAATGGTCCAAATATAAACAATTTGCAAGGAAAGGATTATGAGGCTGTTCCGGTTGAAACAATACAGGTTAAAAGGAGAAATATTGAAATTTTCTTAGTTAATAATTGTACTCTTGAATCTGAGAAACAGGTTGAAGTATTAGCAGAGACATCCGGTATAGTACAAAACATCCTGGTGGAAGAAGGTGACCATGTAAGGTCCGGTATGCCACTTGCGAAACTTGACGAAGAAGAAGTTTTGTTAGCGCTCAGGGAAGCAAAGCTAAAGAAAGAGAATGCTGAAAGAGTTTACAGAAGTTCTTTGGACAATTTCAAAGAGAATATCATCAGTAAAGAAGAGTTTGAAGAAAAAAAATTTCAACTTGAGATCGCGACTGTAGAACTTGAAAGAAAGCAGATGGAATATGAATATACAACAATTAAGTCTCCAATTGATGGTATCATTGTTGAAAGGAATATTGAAGAAGGCTATGACATAGAGAAGGGCCGGATGGTATTCAAGATTGCGGATTTTGACCCGATACTGGCACGGATTTACATTCCTGAGAAGGACGTTAATAAGGTAGTGGAAGGACAGATGGCAAGAGTTGTTTATGAATTCCTGACCGGAATAGAATTCACAGGCAGGGTAAAAATGGTGAGCCCGGTCGTTGACCCTGAAAGTGGTACTGTTAAGGTAACAATAGAGATAAATGACCAGTCAGGTGGAGCATTGAAACCGGGGATGTTTGTCTCTGTTTTTACGATAGTAGGCCAGCACCAAAATGCTCTCTTAATACCAAAGAAAGCGCTGATCCTGGAGGCAGAAGCCGATGAGGTGTTTGTTGTGAGAGAGTTTATTGTATTGAGTATCAGTTCGGACAAGATCAAAAAATTGGCTATGGGTGATAGCGTTGTATGTGAGCAGAGAAGCACAATTAATGAAGAAAGCAGAAAAGGACTATCGCTGAGTGGAAAAGTTGTAGATATTTCAGGGAATCATGAAAATGGGGCAATATACAATATTACAATTGAAGCAACAGACATTCTGAGTAGAAATATAAATAAAGAATTTGAAAAAGTCTCTTTCTATAATGATCGTGGCGATTTATTGCTATCGAAGAATAATGTTAATTTCCATGTAAAAAGCAGGGCCTTTAAGACAAAAATAACACCGGGTTTTAAAGAAGGTAATTATGTCGAAATATTAACCGGCCTCAAAGAGAGTGACAGAGTTATTACAGTCGGACAAGATGACGTTGGCCACGGTGCGGATGTTGTCATTATTAACGAAGAAAAAGAGGCTGGAGAAACTGCAGTTTTAGGGGCGCCATAAAATACTTAGTTTAGCGATGGGGTTTAACCATGCCAACATGCCTCTATGTCACATTATCGGTAAAATCAGACCTGACCAATGTCAGGAAACAGGCTGATGAAATACCTGCTGAACCGAATATCATACACATTACCATGATCTGATAACGCGCCGCTATAAACGGTGAAACACCGGACAGAATCTGGCCTGTCATCATCCCTGGCAGGGAGACCAGCCCGACTGCAAACAGGGAATTTGTTATAGGAATAAGCGATGCACGGAGTGCTATAACTCGTGCCTTTTCATACGGAACGTCCCTCTCAATCTCCGCGTCAAGTCTCTCTACCGCGATGCTGACGCTATTCATCGCACTGGCAAAGATCATCCCCGCAAGCGGAATCACATTACTCGGCAGATACCACGGTTTCAGATTAAGGACACCCTGTGTTATTAACAGCAAAATTAACCCTCCACCAATCAAAATAGAACAGAATGATTTCAGATACAATACCCTGCGGGGTATCTTTGCCGTTCGCAAAGCTATCCAGCTCGCGGCGAAAAGCATAACTGCCAGAACAGATCCAACTATCAGATAACTATCCGATTTGAAAATAAAGATCAGAAAATACCCTATCAGCAGAAGCTGAATAAGCATCCGCAAAATGGCATAGAGCGAGTTCCCGTAACCAAGCCCCCATCGCCACAGGATACCGACAACAGCAATAGCCGGGATAAAAGCCAACATCAGATTTATAAAGGGAATTGTATGTACTGTATTATTCATGATTGATAAACAAAAACATATTTATACCACGTTCTTTACTACTCAGGAAAGCAGGAAATACATGAAAAAGTTTTTAAAACAGACACATTGCAACCATATCCATAACGAAAAACATATGGTATTGTATTTGATGTTAGCTTGCCAAATGATTATCGTAGGGGCACGAGGCATCGTGTCCCTACGATTTGAAACATCTATTTCAAAAATACCATGCATATGGTTTGGCATGATTACTAATTTTTGTAATAAAATATTTTTTCGCATTTAACGTCGGTGATGGATTTCAGGGTTGCATTTTTTTTTGTTTCATTAATTTAAATTTGTAAAAATTTATATAACCCCAGATCATTCGTGTCATTAGTGAAATTCGTGTCTCGCTACGTTACGGTCGCTCTTCAACCGCCGGCTTCGCTTCGGCGGCTGATCGCTCCCTTCACTCCGCTACACGGTGTCACCACACACCATTATGATATCGCAATTCTGAATAAGAAAACAAAATCATGCCGCCAAGGGTACAAGGGATCAAGAGCCAGGGGCAACAGACCTGGAGAGGCGGAGGCCCAAGTTGATGTTGCGGCCGTCTGGCCCGTAGTCGCCACGAAAAGCCGACCGGCAGCTCTGCGCGACATTGCGCCAGCTGCCGCCGCGAATCACACGGCCGGAGCCCACTTTCTTACCAACCCAGGCATTACCGTTATCAGGAGCTCCATTATAGTCCTCATGCCAATCATCCTCTACCCACTCCCATACATTACCATGCATATCGTACAAGCCAAACCCATTCATTGCTTTTTCTCCCACAGGATGGGATTGTCTGCTTGAATTAACTGTATACCAACCAGCCCTTTCAAGATCACCCTCTTCGTCACCCAGATAATAACGAGTAGTTGTCCCGGCCCGGCAAGCATACTCCCACTCCGCCTCAGTTGGCAGCCGCAGTCCCGCCCATTCAGCATACTTTTTCGCGTCATCCCAGCTTACTCCAACTACCGGCTGTTCCGGTTGGTTGAATCGACGATCGGCCCAGTATTCAGGTTCAGTTACTTCCGTGTTTTCTTCCATAAAAATACCATACTGCCTGTTTGTAACCGGAGCTACTCCCATGTAAAATTCCGGTACATTGACCTCATGCTGCGGGCCTTCATCATCATAACGACCTTTTTCTGTTTTCGGAGATCCCATCATAAAGGACCCTCCCGGTATTTTGATAAGTTCATACCCTCCCTGTTTAGCCGACACAACATTACTATCAACACTTTCCTCCCGGTTGTACTCTTTGAATCTTTGGTTTATCTCGGCAAATGGGTGTTTTTCCAAACAGGTTTTAACCGCCTCTAATGCTGATTCGTCCAGACGTTTAACAACCCGAAGCGCG
The DNA here is from genome assembly GCF_002443295.1 of Candidatus Scalindua japonica. Taxonomy (NCBI): domain Bacteria; kingdom Pseudomonadati; phylum Planctomycetota; class Candidatus Brocadiia; order Candidatus Brocadiales; family Candidatus Scalinduaceae; genus Candidatus Scalindua; species Candidatus Scalindua japonica. The sequence continues at coordinate 35,394 of NZ_BAOS01000015.1, forward strand.
GCAGCCTGCCGCTTCCATAGTTCTTCATCTTTGCCCGGGTCCTCATTAAGGACATCCATAAATGGTTGAACTGAAGTCTCAGCCGCGTCCTCAAGGCACATGTCCACCAGACTCGGATTTGAGGCAAACACTGGTAGTTTAACCACCTCTTCCATAAAATCCTCAAAAAGCGATGGGTCTTCAAGGGCCAGCATAATCAGGGTGACCTCCTGCCACCACGATTCACCAAAGTGTGATGCCAAGTCACGCAAAACCCCCTTATCCTTAAAAGCCCTGCTCCTAATCTCACGCGCTACCAGGTACTCTTGAAACCCAAGATGCATAAAGCCATAATGCTCCTGGTCCCATCCGGTCAACAGACCGCTATCGTCACGGATGGTACTCAGAAAATCTTCAGCAGTACCTCCAGGCCATCCTACAGCTTTTAAAACAGGTTCAATATGTGGAAGTAGTTCTGTTGCCTTTGCTTTTGTACGGCCCTCTTCTCCATGCAACCATAAAGCCACCGGCTGAAGTACCCTGCTTCCATCCTGAGCAGTCACACCCACTTTCAACTTTTTAGGTTTACGCCAGTGTTCTAAAAGTATAGCAATGCACTCTTCATACAGCTTATGCCGTTTATATGGTAGATCGTCGCGATGACGATGTATAAGACAGATGTTTGTAAGCAGTAGTGGGTTTCGTGTGAGCTCGAAGACCTTGCTGGCACGAAAATCTGACTCTTTAAGTCTCTCTACCAGTCTTTCAGCTTTTTCCCTGGCAATCTCACCTGCCTGTTTCGGATCTATAGCTAAACCCTGCTCAACCGTCTTATACCAGTTGTGTACAAAACGGCCTACCTCATCATTGTCAAAAGGTCGTATGTACATCTCAAGAAAATTTTCGTTCATGTGGACCGTGGGACTATAGCCCGCGAAACGACATGTAACTACAAAATAACATTTTGGTCGTGAATTTATGGATTTTATAATCCACCTTGCTACCATTTCACGCTTTTCCAGGTCAGCTACTTCGTCCAAACCGTCTAATAAAAAAAGAAGATTCTTTCTATCAAGCAACCGTTTACCAAACCCTTCTTTCGTATCAAGATGTGCGCCTTCAAGCTGTTGTTGAATAAAAACATCCAGGCCCTTGTCAAGGTCCTTTAATTCTCTAAGAGGAAGAAAAACAGGTAAAATATCTGGTGGCAAATTAAGTTTCTCAGGGCCTTCTCTTAAGCATGCTAAAAGAAGACGTTTCAAGTGAGTTGTTTTGCCAGAGCCAGGATCACCAAGAACAACGATCCCCTTACGTTTATTACGTTCTCGTGCCTCTTTAAAAGCATCTGGTAAATGGATTTCAACACTATCTCTCTCCATTCTTTTTTCCGCGTGATCAGCATTAGCAAATACTTCATCTTTACCGCTGAGATTTAACATGGCACGTAAAGGTACATAAATTTCATCTATATCAATAGGAACTTTTAACTGATTAACAAATCCTGCTACCGGTAAATGAGCGTGAAGAGCATCAGCTTTTTGGCAGTAGGAACTTATTTCATCATCCAAGACATCAGCTTTAGGAGAATCAGCAATTGCTACGGCAGCTCTAGATTCAGGTTTTAGCAGTGACTGTGACTTGCCATCATCTCTTTTCCATTTACACCTACTCGGATTATACTCAAAAGCACATCGCTTGAAAGAACGTGTTTTTGTATCTACTTGATATATAGAAAAGTTATTTCTGTAATCATCCCCTGAATATGTAGCGCCTCCCTTAAAAAAATATGCTGAATTGCTTTTCCTGTCTGGTTCCTCTATAGCCCCATGAACATGACCGCAAAGAATAATATGGCTTCGTTCCGATATATAGCTAAATGTATTTATACGTTCATCGTAGCTGTTGGTTTCATAATCGTTTAACCACCCAGGTGGATGGTGAAGAATTGAGATAGTTATAAGTTCGGTATCATATTGTTCAGGATCAGCAAGTTGTAATGCAGCATTCATTACTTTAAGTTGAGGCAGGCCCATCCATAAATTACCTCTGTCATCATCTCCTCTGCAAAACCATGCTGAATTAAGTACTACAAATCGAAGTCCCTTTATCTCTCTCTGCCCAATAAGGTGATACTTGTTCTCGCTAATACTTAATTCTGGGATTTTGAATTCTCCACAAAATCTATTGTAGTCTTTAAATGGTTCAATAAATTTTTTAATGTTTTCTATCAAAAGCCATTTATCAGCTTTTTCATGAGTAAGCGGTGGTTCCATACCCATTGTTTCATCTCTGTTAATATCGTGGTTGCCTGCGCATACAATAAGATTATCAACACTCAACTCAAGCACTTCCAGTAGTTCGTCCTCAATCCATTTTCGTGCTTCGATATAATCTTTTTCTCGACCACTCCACCCAATATCCCCTGATATCGTAACTATATCTGGTCTCCATTCAGTACCAACTGTCTTTTTTAGCACCTTTATTAATTCATCAAGCGTATTCTCACGCTTTGACAGTGCTGTTACAGAACACTTCTTTGAAGTTTCAATACCAAAATGCAAATCAGAAAGATGAAGTATGTTAACAATTGCCATCTGGAACTCCGAAGAAATCTTCTATTTAAAATAAATTTCTCATATTACCCATTCCTATTACACCTACACTCCTTAGCCACCTTTTTTTACCGCTTAGGAAAGCAGGAAATTCAGGAAAAAAGAATAAGGAAGCAACAATTTTTTTTTATATCCACGGATACTAACCCGTTGTGTTCGTTGTACGAGGGCACGAGGCCTCATGCCCTCGTACAACGAACACAATGTCATTGAATTAAGAGATTGATTTTAAAATGATAAAAATAAACTTCCTTTTTGAAGTGCAGTGTCCGAGTCACTACTTCAATACGCATCATCACGGATAATGTACTCCATATTTCACCCTTTGGAAAAGGGGGTTAGGGGTATTTTCCCCTTAATTCAATGACATTGCCCCTACGAACCTGGCAATTAATTTACCCGGTGACAGCTTTCAAACCATTTTGGCTTACTAACAGCCTCCGGGCGGTCCTTATTTGTCCGGTTTGTGCCGGAACAGGTCCGGGGCGTTGGTCAGGGAATGACGCGGGCGACGAATCCGTAGACGCATCACATCTAGTCGTTTCCTTGAACTGGAGAGGCGGAAGCCCAAGTTGTTGTTGCGGTTGTCTGGCTCGTTGTTGTTACGATAAGCCGACCGGCAGCTCTGCGCGTCATTGTTCCAGCTGCCGCCGCGAATCACACGGTTGGAGCCCCTTTTGCCCCTGGCCTTAAGGGCTAAGAAAGAAAATAGCCCCCCCAATATGCTTGCCTTTTGCCCCTTCTTCGGTGTTGGTTAAAAGGTTACATAGCCAGGCTATGCGCCCTTTTACGCACCTTGAACACGGGCCAAAATTCAGCGCATTTTAGAGAATTTATTTTCTTCCGCAACCCTTAAAGAACGCGTCACGCAGATTGCGTGTTGCCGCATTCCTGAGATGGCCTGTCATACTCTGCATTGAATCAGTCCACTCTTCAATATCAAGCATATCATTTGCCAAATCTTCATTTCGCCTCTGTACCTTTCTTCTGAATCTACGCCATCCCTGGCGCTGTATCCGTATGATACCTGGAAATATCCTGAAGCCTAAAAATGACAAGCCCTGAGATCCAGGAGCAACGATTACCGAATTCCCCTTTAGCTTTAAACCAAGCTCACTGCTTAAATAACTTTCAATTCTATTCTTTGCATCCCACAAAGTATACTTCTCATCGGCAAACAGAACACTGTCATCCATATAACGTATGTATCCCTCAATTTGTAACTGCTCTTTTACATAATGATCCAAACCAGATAGATAAAAGTTAGCAAAATGCTGACTGGTCAGATTGCCGATAGGAATCCCTCTCCCGGGTTCTGTCCATGGTACCGGATGGTCGATGAAGGTGTCAATCAACCGGAGAAGATCATCATCCTTAATCTTACGGCGAACCATGTTCTTTAGTATTTTGTGGTCTATTGTATCAAAAAATTTTCTGACATCCAGTTTTAAGAAGTAGTGGTATCGTCTGGAAAAATATTGAGCGCGTTTTATAGCTCGATGTGAACCCTTAGCAATACGGCAAGCATAGGTATCAAAAATTAATGAACGTTCAAAGATTGGCCCTATCGCGGAACAGACAGCATGGTGAACGACCCTGTCCCTGAAGTCAGCGGCACAGATCATACGTACCTTGGGATCGTGCACCATAAATGTACTGTACGGACGCGGATTATACCTCTTCTCTAATAGCTCCTGCTCAATATCTATAATCTCATTCTCAAGATTAAAGAGAAAGTCGGCAATCGCCGGTTTACTCTTTTTCCCTCTTGCCGCTTCATGCGCTGACAATATCAGGTTTTTAAAGGAGCACACATGCTCAAACAGGTAACCATATCGTTTCATTAATTCCTACTCTCCCTGTTTTGGTATTAGGGTAGTGATCTATTAATTGTGGTGGATTCGTCCTTAATCCACCCTGCAACCTATTATAGACACTGTCATACCTACCACCCCTGCTGTTTACGCCAACCTCCCACCATTTTACCTGCCTCGATTATCTGTTTTGAAGCGAACTCATATCCCTTATTATCCAGATAACGTTTGTCGTGGCACAAACGAAGATGTATCCTCAACCTTGATATACCAAGATCAATACGACGCAGGGACTCCTTCTTCTTTTTACTATAACGAGCATCTACGATCCATTCCATAATATCAAGTACTAGATTGTCTATACGGTTACTAAATGTAAACCTTGCTTTCCTGGGAAATTTTTCAGTTTTGTCTAACAACCATTTTACAAATTCATACCAGTGTCCAAAAAGAGGTATCTCATTTTCCACTAATCCTCTCCTTCTTTTATCTCTCGTTTTTCATCTGAATCAGGCTCCTGATGCCCAACCAGGGTTTTGATTATATCTTCCGCGTATCTGGAAATCTTAGCCTCACCAAACCCTTCAACCGCGTCAAAATCTTTTTTACTCCTTACTTTCAATTTAACCATACTGGCAACCTGCTTGTTATTGGCAATCATGTATGGAGGTATACCCTCCTGTGTAGCGCGCGCGGCCCGCCACTTTCTTACAACATCGTAAAGCAGCTTTTCATGCTCATCCAGTTCACTTCTGGGATCTTGCTTGCGAACACCCTTATTCGTGCTACCAGATGGCTTATCACGATAAGAGAGAAATACCGTTAAATAGGGTCGTTTTTCAAATGTAAAGAAATGTTCCGCGAATTCGATTATCTCTTTTTCCATAGAAAACAGTTGAAGTTTGTCATCATTGAATCCACCCGTGTTTTCACAAAACCTGAATGTAAATATCTTGAGTTTCAAATTAGAAGATTCCTGAAAAAAGTATTTTTAATTATTCCTTTACCTTCCTGCTTTCCTCATCGGCTAAAATCTTTTAAAGATAAGGTGGCTCTAAGGAAAGCAGGAATTGCAGAAAAAAGGGTATATACTGATACGATTCAACGTGCCGCTTCGTTCCGGTCGCTCTACAGCCGCCGGCTTCGCTTCGGCGGCTGATCGCTCTCTGCACTCCGCTTATTTGCGCTGTCACATTCAACTTTATCTCTTTTCTACACAACATTGGCGCTACAAACACATTCCTGCTGCCAAGGGTACAAGGGATCAAGGATCAAGGGAAAAGGACCTGGAGAGGCGGAAGCCCAAGCTGATGTTGCGGTCGTCCGGCTCGTAGCGGTAACGATAAGCCGACCGGCAGCTCTGCGCGTCATTGCTCCAGCTGCCGCCGCGAATCACACGGCCGGAGCCCCTTGGTTCATCAACCCAGGCACTGCTATCATCAGGTCCACTCTTTTCTTCGCTATGCCAGTCATCCTCACACCACTCCCAGACATTACCTGCCATATCAAGATGACCACCGGGTGCGGCGCCTGCCGGATAGATCCCAACAGGTGTTGGTCTACCAACGTTTTCATTAAAATTTAGCATTTCATCATCCGGCTCAGTATTACCCCAGGGATACTCCCCTTCAGAATTATGAGCAGCAGCCTTCCACTCTCTTTCAGAAGGCAATCTGTATTCATCTCCAGTCTGTTCACTCAGCCAGGAGCAGTAAGCACGTACCTCATACCAGGAAACATGTATCACTGGTCTATTAGGATAATCCAGCTGCTCATCCCAATTGTCCGGCCCTTCCCAGCCACCTTTCTGTTTAATATCCCAACTATCTTCCCAGAAACGATGATCATGGTATCCTTCATTATCTACAAAACGTTGATATTCAACAACAGTTACCAGGTATTTTCCCAGTTCCACTCCTTCATAGTCAGGTATTGGTAACATATCCGGATCTAACTTTAATCGGTGATCACCTGCCTGACCTAAAGCTTCCGCTGCGTCTATGCGCTGCTGTGCAGACACTTGTTTTGCACCGTTAACAGTAAAAATATCCATCACTTCAGTTTGTGCTTTTTCCCATCCAAGACGTGTTGGTGGCTTGTAATCGTATACTTCAAGGATACGCAACAACCGTCCCAGAACACCTACAGAACGGGCCAATGAAGAAAGATCACCATAGTCCACTGCGGCCAGGATATTTTTTACCAGCATATGAAGCCTGTATACACCAGTCCATGCCAGGCACCCTGCCAAATGATCCAACACCTCTCTCCATTGAGGATTAAACAACTGAGGAGCAACTAAATCCCACCACTCCTCATCACTCCTATCAACAAGGGCACGCGCGGTGAAGTGTTCCTGGAAATTGAGATGCCAGAATCTCAACCGTCCAGGGCCATACTTCTCTATAATTCCACTGGCGAGCATCTCCTCTTCCAGAAACCGCATTCCCTCCCGACGAACACGATCATTATCATCAATACCCTTAATGTCCGAAAAGGGGATATTAAGCTGTTCCGCTGCCTGCGACAGGTCTACAATCACCTGCTTACCATCATTGCTGCAAGTCATAGCCATAGCAAGGACCTTAAAACACTCCTCAGCAAAGACATTTGTATAACCCCTTTTTTGACGGTTCTCCTCACGCGCGTTCAGCAGCCACCTTAATACAGCAGCCAGCAAATCAGCTTTTCCATGAGGAAGTTTACGTTCATTCCAGTGGACCACACAAAGATAGGTTAGCATAACCGGGTTACGCGCCAGTTTACGGATAGGCGCTGAGTCAACAATCGCCTCTTGAAGCGCCGGCAAATATTCAGAGAGGCTTGTTCCATCTCCAGACTGAAAAAGGGCACGACACCACCTGTCCAGAAACTCTATTATCTCCTTTTTACCAAAGGCATCGATATGTGCCGTAGTAATTGTCTCAATATCCGCGATATCATGGTAACCGAATGGACGTGAGCTTATGACAATCAAATTTTTACCCCAGTGGCTGAGGATTGAATTTACAATATCCACTATCAGGTCTCTGACATAGTTTTCCGCCACTTCATCCAGACCATCTAACAGTAAAGCACATCCTCCGTTGTCCATCTTTTCTTTCAGCAGTGTAGCCTTTGTCTTACCATAAATATTTTCCATCACCTGAATAAGCTTACGCCAGGATTCTCCGCACGAAACGTACGCCGTATTTTCTTTTAAAGTGTCAGCAAGAGCGGCAAGCCTTATAAAAACCGGAACTGGCGCTGGCTTATCTAAGGACAATCCAAGGTGGTCCAGACGACCAGGTTTTTCCATGCCTAACGCGTCCTTTGCCAATACACCAGCGATAAGCTTCATAAACGTTGTCTTACCACCTCCTGGATCACCCACAATCAACAGACGACTGTTTGTTGACAGCAAATCCGTAAGTGGTACACGCTCACCCGCACGCGCCTTCTCCATATCCAGGTGACATGCATCTTCCTTCCTGGAATGACTTGTCTTTAAAGGTGTGTAGATCTCTTCAATAGGGAAGTTGATCGCCTGCCTGCCGGAACCGGAGCGGGAGAATATTCCCTTAATATCTATCCTGCTGTTTTCGGCAGCGACTGATCTTAGATAATCCGGAAGCAACTCTTTACTGAAGCACTCTCTGATCTCGCCAAGACTTCCATCTTTAATAAGCCGAATTATCTCATCCAGCTTATGCCCATCAACTGTCTGTACAGGGGTCCGGGTCCGGTCAACCATCTCGTTGAAGACAAGGGAAAGACGGGCAAACTCAAGGCGAAGTTCAACACCTGAATCACGCAACTCATCACCTAGCCTATTCCACTCAACAAAAGTGTCCGCCTCACTCTCCAACATAGAAATATCATTTGTTCTAAAAGCTTCTTCAAACGCCCTCTTTATCTCTTTACGATTGAAAAACTTCAAGATCTCTTCCGGCTGATCAACACCGTATGCAACCAGAGTATGGGCATAGACAGAATCAAAGTTTGGATCCGGCTTTTCAGGCTTGAGACCAACGGCATTAAGTATCCTCAGAACTTTACTGCTGTGTTTAGCCTCTTTCCAACCGGCAGTGCCGGCCCCTTTGACTATTTCAAAAATCACACTTCCAATAAGACCTTCCATCATTGCCATTTATTACCCTCCTTATTCATTCCTGTGATTCCTGCTTTCCTTAGCGGCCATTGTTTTTTTCTTTATACCACGATGTTTCTGATTATAAAGCATTTAAAATGCAATGTGCCCCGATTTTATTTTTTCCATGACCTTCTTTAATCTTCTACTGATTGTCACCGGATAGGCTGTTTTACAATTCAGGTCCTTAAACTTTTTCGGTAATCTGGACATATTCTTTTCTACCGTTTTCTGTATTTGTTTGACGGTTGGTATTTTATAGACGAGTTTGCCTTTTTTCATAATGGGCTGTAATAGCTCCTCGGCATCAAACTCTTCATCTACCAAGCCAATTATGTCTTTTTTATACAAACCTCTCTTGTTAAGAAAACGATAGATCTGTTTTTTTGACGGATATGTCTCCTTCTCTTTACTTAATTTCATCTTTGGTACCACCTTGCCTTTGATCTCCTGCTCAACCAGTTTATAGACGCCGCCAAGCGCAGGTGTGTCTTTTGACGTAACCATCTCTGTGCCGACACCAAAGGAGTCAATGCACGCACCTTTAGCAAGCATCTGGGCAATTTTGTATTCATTAAGGTCACTGCTTGCCGTAATCTTTACGTGACCGAGACCTGCTTCATCCAGAATTCTCCTTACTCTTTTACTTAGAAGTGTTATATTACCGCTGTCCAGCCTGACACCTTTCAACTTCATCCCGATCTTTGTGGCCAGTTTAGCGCCTTTAATTGTATCGTAGGTATCAATCAAAAGGACCGTGTTATCCGGAAAAACATTGTGGAAGTCTTGGAACGATTCGTATTCATCACCATAGGCCATAATCCATGAATGGGCGACAGTACCTATTGGAGGTATCCCCAGCTCGCGGGCCGCTAGAACATTAGAAGTGCCAACGCACCCGCCTATATAACACGCCCTGGCAGCCAATACGCCAGCCTGTGGGCCGTGCGCTCGTCTTGTCCCGAAATCAATTACCTTCCTGCCATCAGCAGCAAACACTACCCTTGACGCCTTGGAGGCAATAAGTGTCTGATAATTTATTATTGAGAGAAGATACGTCTCGATTATCTGGGCCTCAATCATTGAAGCAGTCACCCTTATAATGGGTTCATTCGCGAAAATCACAGTACCTTCAGGGACAGCATAGAGATCTCCTTTGAAACTAAAATCTTCAAGATAATTAAAAAACTTGTTACTTACATTTTTGAAAACGGGAAGCTCCTTAAGGTATTTCACATACTCGGCCGTAAAGCTTATATTTGCAATATAGTGAACCGCCTGTTCAAGACCTGCGGCAATAAGGTACGAACGTCTTTCCGGCAAGTCTCTGACAAACAGTTCAAACGTTGATTTATGGTTTATCCCATGTTCAAAATAACCTGCAATCATGGTCAACTGATAGAGGTCAGTAGAGATGCAGGTGTTTGCATCATCTAAAAAGAGTGATTTTGGCTTTCCGGTATTTTTTTTCATGTTTTTTATTAATAATGTATCCCGGTTATTGACACGTATGTTAGTATAGTTTATGCTTTAGTACTATATTTTTATATACAAATTTATTTTAATTACATATATGTTTAAATCTGAAGAGTTTGTACAGAAATTGATAGACAGCGGCTTTGACTTTTTTACAGGTGTTCCCTGTTCTATTATTGGAAATGTGATTAATAATCTTACAGAGAGGCATGACGTTACATATGTACCAGCGGTAAGAGAAGATGCCGCAGTCGGGGTTGCAAGCGGAGCATATATGGCCGGAAAGATGCCCGTGGTCTTGATGCAAAACTCCGGACTTGGACAATGTTTAAATACCCTGACTTCTTTAAACCTGATTTACAAACTTCCCTGTCTGTTGATAGTCACATGGCGAGGGTTTGAAGGAAAGGATGCGCCTGAACATCTCGTGATGGGCAGGACATGCGCAAAACTCCTTGATCTGGTCGAGATACCGTACTTTACCTTTAATCCGGACAATATCAGGTCCTTCATTAATCATGCGCATAATTTGATTGTTGAGAACAGTGGCCCGGTAGCTCTTTTTCTCAAAAAAGGGGTAATTGATTGAACTATAAAGAAGTAATTACGACAATAACAGAGTTATTGACAGACCAGTTAGTTGTCTGCGCGAATGGTTTGATAAGCAGAGAAGCATTCACAATACGAGACAGGACTGAAAATTTTTACATGATAGGGTCAATGGGAATGGCGTCATCAATAGGCCTGGGAATAGCATTAAATAAGCCTTCAAGAAAGGTAATTATCCTGGAAGGTGATGGAAATCTGCTGATGAACCCTGGTTCCCTTCCAATGACAGGCGCTCTTCATCCTGTAAACCTTCTGCATATTGTGCTGGACAATGAGGTATACGCGTCAACAGGAAATCAGCCGACTATTTCCAGCAAAATAGAACTGGAAGAGTTTGCAAAGTCAGCAAAATATGCATATGTAAAAAAAGTGACAACGAATGAAGAGCTGAGAGGAGAGATAGTACATGCTCTGAAAAATGAAGGCCCATCATTCCTTCTGGTCAAAATATCTGATACAGCAGAACAGATAGAAATTGGCAGGGTAACGCACAGCCCGGAACAGATTAAAGAGAGGTTTATGTCTGCAATGTAAAGTTTTGAGTCCTTTCAAAATAAAGGCCAGACCACAATGCTTCCTCGAACGCAAAGAAAAAAAGCCTTTTAATTTTAATATGTTTTCTTGGAGATCTTTGCGATTTTGCGTGAGGACTCTATTTTTGTTTAATAATGAAAAACTTAAATAAAACGAAAAAGATGATTTTACTTAACCCCGGACCGGTATGTACCTCAGAGAAGGTCAGAAACTCGCTTTTAAAAGGTGATATGTGCCACCGTGAAAGTGAATTTTCTACCTTGCTAACCAACACACGCAAGAAAATCTTACAGGCATTTACACCAGACGGAAGCTACACGACTGCAATCATTACGGGTTCCGGGACAGCTTCTCTGGAAGCGGGTATCTGCTCTTCGGTAAGCCAGGGAAAGAAGATCTTAATCATAAACAACGGTGTTTATGGTGAAAGGATGTCACGTATCGCGTCGGTATATAAGATTGACAAAGTTGAGCTCAAGTACGACTGGAGCGAGCTGCCGGATATTAATCAGATCGAAGAAACGATCTCACAAGACACAGAGATTGAAGTAGTCGCAATGGTACACCACGAAACTACTACCGGCTTGATAAATCCAATCAACGAAGCGGGTGCTGTTATAAAAAAACATGGCAGGACTTTCTTCCTGGACTCGATCAGCGGGCTCGGAGGTGAAGAGATAGACCTGGTTAATGACAATGTGGATATATGTATCTGCACCGCCAATAAATGTATCCAGGGACTTCCTGGATTGTCATTTGTTCTGCTCAAAAATAACGAGGTAAAGAGAATGAGAAATATACCGCCCCGTTCTCTCTATTTTAATGTTATCTCTCAGCTTGATGAGCAAGAGGAAAAAGGAGAATGTCCGTTTACACCATCAGTGCACACTTTCTATGCTTTTGAAGAAGCGCTGGATGAATTACTGAAAGAGGGTGTACAGGGCAGAATTGACCGATACAAAAAAGCCTCTTCATATTTAAGGCAGGAATTTAAAAGGCTTAATCTGAAGTTACTTTTGCAGGAAAAGCTCCTTTCCAATACGATTACTGCTTTGTATCTGCCTGAAAATATGACTTATACCCGTCTGCATGATAATCTTAAGGAGAGAGGTTTTATTATATATGCCGGTCAGGGTGAGTTAAACAAAACGATATTCAGGATTGCAAATATGGGAGAATTGACCATGGAAGACCTGGAGTCTTTAATTAAAAATCTACAGGAGGTGTTAGTTGAATAATCGGCGGCCACGTTGCAAACTGCCCAGAGTACTTCAGGGTGGCATAGGCAAACTTTGTTTGTCCGTGTTTGCAGAATATATAGCACCTGCATGGACAAACGAGTTTGTCCATGCCACCACTACACAGTTATGTTATAAAAAGGAATCGCAACAATGAAAGTTATAATGTTAGCAGCGGGTGTTGGAAAGAGGATGTCGGCAGTGACAGACAAAATACCCAAATGCCTTATTAAAATCGGCGAAAAGACACTACTGGAAAGGCACCTTGAAACAATATCTCTTTTAGGAATAGAGGATATCGTCTTCGTTGTCGGCCATTTCAAAGAAAAAATAAAAGAGACTGTAGAAAGGAGTAACAACGGATTTAATATTAAATACATAGAGAACGAACAATATACAAAAGGCAGTATTCTATCCCTATGGTATGCCAGAAACGAGTTAAATGATGACGTGCTGATTATGGATGCCGATGTGTTGTACCATGAAAAGCTTCTTAGAAAACTGGTAAAATCCAAACATAATAACTGTTTTCTACTGGATCCAAACTGTGAAGACACAGGTGAAGAGATGATGCTGTTTATAAAAGAAAAAAAAGTAGTAGGAATCTCTAAAGTCCACTCATATGATTGCGACTTTAAAGGAGAAGGAGTAGGGTTTTTTAAGCTGGCTGCAAATGACTGCCACAAACTCAGAACCATTCTTGAAGAGTTTGAACAGGCAGGAAAAGTCAATGTTGAATATGAAGACACATTACACGAGTTGATTTCACAACACCCAGCCGGCTTTGAAAGTGTGAATGATCTACCATGGATAGAAATTGACTTTGAAGAGGACATAGAAAGGGCTAGAAGAGAAATACTTCCAAAGATTGAAAATGTCATTAGAAACTGAAAACCAGAGCAGCCGACCTGTTGTTTCCGATTTAGACAGCCCCATAATTGACAGATACATAATCCGCAGAATATCAGGGTTTATTACCGGACTTATCGTAAAGACACCAGTTACTCCGAATCAGGTAACTATCTTAAGCCTGGTAACTGGCATTACCGCGGCCCTCTTCTTCTCCCATGGATCGCGTATTTATACTATAATAGCCGGTATTCTCTATTTTGTATCAACTATCTTTGACCAATGTGACGGAGAGGTTGCAAGGTTCAAACACATGGAGTCAGAATTTGGCAGGGCTTTTGATATAATAGTTGATTCTATAGTGAATGCCGGAATTGTTGCCGGAATTACGGTTGCGCTCTATAAAAATAGCGGCTCCGGATTCCATATTATTATAGGTGTTATGGCAATAACCGGCATTTCAATCTCAATCCTCCTTGCAACATATTTTGGCAAGGAGAATAAAACCGATACAGGAACAAAGGAGATGCTTGATAAACTGAATAACAAAGACTTTTTTTATATCATCATGCTCGCATCCGTGTTCTTTAATCAGATGATATGGTTTCTCCTGATTATGGCGGTCGGAACAAACATATTCTGGATAGTACACAAAATTGCTCATCGTAAGGTTACAACCTAAAGGAGCCAGGTTTTTGAACACAAAAAGTCATTCTCAACGTGTGATTGAGTATCATGAGAGAACAAAGCACTTTCCGAATCGTCCCGCAAATTCTGCAGGTTATCTAGATTGGGCCAGCCAGCCTGATTCGTTTAGAAACTATGAAGGTGCAGGTACTGTCAGGCTTCCTTTCTCAAATAGTACTTCGATTGCAAATTATTATGATTTATTTGTCAGGAAGAACAATAAATTCCAGGTTTTTTCATTAACAAATATAGCCTTGTTCCTTGAACTGTCCATGGGACTATCCGCCTGGAAATCTTACTCAGGAACTACATGGGCTCTCCGAATGAACCCTTCAAGTGGCAACCTGCATCCCACAGAGACACATCTTGTCCTGCCTCCGGCCCCGGACAGCAATAATAACGGTGGAGTATTTCATTACAATCCGTTGCTCCATGTCCTTGAGCAGAGGGCAGAATTTGATGAGCAGTTCTGGTTAAGACTGGAGGAACACTTTCGTCAAAAAGGACTTCTAATCGGACTTACGAGTATATATTGGAGAGAGTCCTGGAAGTATGGAGAGCGCGCGTTTCGCTACTGCAATCATGACATCGGACACGCAATGGCCTGCCTGAGTTTCTCTGCGAACCTCCTGGGATGGAAAATAACCTACCTCAACTCTTTATCAACGAAAGACATTGAGATTATTCTGGGATTTCAAAAGACCAGATGGAAAAAATTTGAAAAGGAAGAATCTGACATTCTATTCTTTGTACATAAAAGTACTGAACATCTTGACATGAGAAACATTCCCCATGATATTATCAAATCTTTTGATACTCTTAATTTCAGAGGTGAGCCAAACCGTTTAAGCAATGACCACCAGGACTGGTATGTTATCGATGAAGTATCTTCAGATACTCACAAACCAGTAACAGAAGGAGAAATATACCATTACAACGATCATGTATATTTCGAGAAGAATGTACCTTCGATATCCGCTGAAAAAATCATAAGACAGAGAAGGAGTGCTCAAGCTTATGATGGAAAGACTTCCATTACAAAAAATGAATTCTTTGCCATACTTGACAAAACCATCCCAAGGGGTCAAAACGCTCCATTTGATCTGGAATTGGGTGAAATCTCCGTACACCTCCTTATCTTTGCACACAAGGTTGTTGACCTGGATCCCGGTCTTTATTTCCTGATTCGTAACGAAGAAGATTTTGCAGACATTAAGCAGAACTGCCATCCGGATTTCTTATGGAAAAGAGTAGACGATGCACCCCATAAGCTACCTCTCTTTCTTTTGAAAAAAGATGATTTAAGGAGCGAAGCGATGTTTGCAAGCTGCCAGCAGGATATTGCAGGCGATGGTGCATTCTCAGTAGGTATGATTACAAAGTTTAAAGAAAATATTGAGAAAAATTGTTTTTCATATCGCCGTCTCTTCTGGGAAACGGGAATGATCGGACAAATTCTTTACCTTGAGGCAGAAGTTCATTCACTCAGAGGTACAGGAATCGGATGTTTTTTCGATGATGTAGTTCACAAACTCTTAGGGCTCAATGATAACTCTTATCAAAGCCTCTACCATTTTACTATGGGAGGCGCACTGGAAGATAAACGTATCACTACACTACCACCCTACTACCATTTAAAAAACAACAAACATCCAGACACAAAGTAACACGAGCAAAGAAAACTTTCCTCTCTTTATAAGACCAGATGTATCGCAGTACAATATCACCTTCGCCCCTAACCGTATCGTGAAAAAGTTAAACCTTCAGTTTTTTCAGATAATGGAGAAGCTATATTTGTTTTTGCGAAATCATCTTTTTCGAGTACCTCAAGATTGTTTATTTGCTTCGCAGATACTTAGCCGGATAACGCTGATACGTGGTAAACATTAAATTGGAAAATAAACCAGTTTTTCTTTGGACATCAATAACCTAGTTTCTCAAGCTCCGGATAAAACTTCCCTTCTTCAAATGCTATTCTATCTGCAAGTGCACTTTTTATTCCATTGAAATCATCCGCAAAGTCTTCGCTATCGACTGTTTCAGGCGATGAAAATTTATCAAAAAATGGTAATAGCGCTGTCTGGGCTATGCTGCCAAGTTCATCCATAAATCTTTGTGCGGAAGATTTAAAAGGCCCTTCAACATCTGACTTGTCCATTGCTTCCTGTATAACACTGTTTTCTTCTCCAACATGAGCTAACAATGCTTCTTTTAAACTATTTAGGGCATCAATTCTTTGTTGCCCTCCGGATGAATCAATTTCTCCTAATAAGCTCACTGCTTCCCGGTGTGTTGCTTTAAAACCGTCAACTGTTGCTCCCATGAGAAACCCCCTCCTTTCTTCACATTATAATAATTTAGCCCGATTGTAGTACGTCTCCATGCGGTAACAGACTATCCTTTGACTCGCCGCCTGTGCCTATTGGTGCAGGCACTCAGAATGACGCCATACTGAACGGGTCAAACGAAGTTAAACTGAACAGAGTAGAAGAATCATAACTTTAAAATCGCTAAACTTAACTTCATTATGACATGGAAATGATAAAAATAAAGAGAACACCTTCTTAAAACTGAAAATTTATCTTTTTGACAATGATTAAAAGCCAATATACAATTCATCTACTGACCAACAGGTTATTCTAACACTAACAATATTTTGAGATTATGACAATAAAAAATATTTTCAAGAGGTATCTGGTATCTTTTAACAGTAAAACACTTCAGCATATTTTTACTGACACGCTGGTAATAGGCAGTGGTGTTGCCGGTCTAAGTTCTGCCATCCACGCTGCAAGAGGTGGATCTGTCTTAGTCGTTACCAAGTCCATGATAAATGAGAATTGTACAGAACATGCTCAAGGAGGTATTGCCGCAACATTAAACCCGGTTGACAGCTTTAAGCAGCACATTAATGACACTCTGAAAACTGGACATGGTATCTGTGATGACAAGGTAGTTCGTGGTGTAGTTAGAGAGGGCCCAAAGCGTGTAAAGGAATTAATAGGTTGGGGCGCTAAATTTGACAGGGAGAACGGAAAGCTGGCATTCACAAAAGAGGGCGGACACAGCTATCCGAGAATATTAAGGGCCAGAGGTGACTCTACTGGTAAAGAGATTGAAGAGACACTGATTAATGTAGTTAAAAAAAACCCTAAGATCAGAGTTTTTGAAAATACGTTTGCTCTTGATTTACTGGTAAGTAAAAACAGCTGTAATGGGATTATAGCGTGGCGTAGCCACGCGGGAAACACGTTGATATGGGCCAGGCAGACTATTTTAGCATCAGGTGGTTGTGGCCAGGTTTATAGAGAAACAACAAATCCTGAAATAGCGACTGCAGATGGAATTGCAATGGCCCATCGCGCAAGGGTAAAACTTCAGGATCTTGAATTCGTACAATTTCACCCAACAACATTATATGTCGCTGGGGCCGAGAGAGTTTTAATTTCTGAAACGGTCCGTGGTGAAGGAGGAATCTTGCGGAACAAATTTGGTGAAAGATTCATGCCAAAGTATCATTCCAGCGCCGAACTGGCGCCAAGGGATATCGTCAGCAGGAGCATAATACAGGAAATACGCAACACTGATTTTACACATGTATATCTGGATGTAAGGCACATTCCAAAAGAAAAGCTCAGCACAAGATTTCCAAAAATAAAAAAATTATGTAAGTCTTTCGGCATTGACATAACTCAAGAATTAATCCCAGTTCATCCGAGCGCTCATTACATGATTGGAGGTATTCTGGTGGACCAAAAAGGAAGAACAAGCATGGAAAACCTTTATGCATGTGGAGAAGTATCCTGTACCGGTCTTCATGGTGCAAACCGCCTAGGAAGCAACTCGTTATTAGAAGGACTGGTTTTCGGTTACAGGACAGGCCACCTGGCAGGTAAGGAATCAGCAAAAAAGAAAGATGAATTATTATCACCACGTTTCTTTAAAGGACCATCCAAGAGCCATTTATATAACGAACTGGATTTAAAAGATATTAAAAATTCACTAAAAAGTATTATGTGGAGAAATGTTGGTATCGAAAGAGACGGCAAATACCTTAAAGACACAATCAATAGCATTAAACATTGGTCAAAGTATATTATTAGTAATGAATTTTCATCACCACTTGGCTGGGAAGTACAAAACATGCTCACCGCATCAATCTTAATTGCAAGTTCAGCTTTTAAAAGGCGTGAATCAAGAGGCGTTCACTATCGATTAGACCATCTAAATACAAATGACAAACAATGGAAAAAACACATTATCGTCAATAATAACACAAACGGATTTGAGCAATAAGAAAATAACAACTTAATGTCTTAGTTTCAGACAATGAGAATTAGCGTACCTTACCCAGAATAATACTGACATTGTGACCGCCAAAACCAAAAGAATTGGACATCACATTCTCTATTTGTCTTTCCTTCGCCTCATTAGGAACAAAGTCTATTCCATCACAATCAGGGTCAGGATTATCATAATTTATCGTAGGAGGAATAACGTTCTTATCTAATACCAACGAACATATTAATGCTTCAACTCCACCTGAAGCCCCCAGTTGATGACCCAGCATGGATTTCGTCGAGCTGACAGATATATTCTTTACGTGATCGCGAAAAACATTCTTGATGGCGTTAATCTCAACCATATCTCCAAGGTGAGTAGATGTCGCATGTGCATTAATGTAGGATATCTGTTCAACATTCAACCTGGCATCTTTTAATGCGTTCCTCATGGCGGTACAAGCACCTTTACCTTCAGGATGGGGGGCTGTTATGTGATGTGCGTCATCACTCATTGCAAAGCCGAGCATCTCAGCATAAATAGTCGCACCTCTCCTCTTTGCACTTTCCATCTCTTCTAAAATGACCATACCGGAACCTTCCGAAATGACAAACCCGTTTCTATCTCTATCAAAAGGTCTACTGGCTTTCTGAGGCTCCTCGTTTCTTGTAGACAAAGCCTTCATATTATTAAACGCGCCTACACAGAGTGGAGTAATCGTTGCTTCAGTTCCTCCCGCAAACATTACATCTGCTTCTCCTCTCTGAACAATCCGGAATGCTTCAACAATGGCATGCGCGCCAGACGCACAAGCGGTAATAACAGAAAAATTTGCGGCTCGAAGGCCAAATTTAATAGCTATGTAACCCGGTGCTGCATTAGCCATTAATTTAGTAATCATAAAAGGAGAAACTCTTGATGGACCTCTTTCGAGTAAAATCTTATGCTGCGCTTCAATCTCAATAATACCACCAATACCGGTACCAATAATTGCACCTACCTTATCCCGGTCCATATTATCAAGATCGATCCCGGAATCTTCAAGGGCAAGGGCCGCAGAGGCTACAGCGAATTGAGAAAATCTGTCTAACCTTCTCTCTTCCTTCTTATTAAACCATCTAGCCGCATCAAAATCTGCCGCTTCTCCCGCAATAAGTACGTCATGACCAGTTGTGTCAAAAGCAGTTATATCAGCAATTCCGCTTTTACCATTACACAATGATTCCCAAAGTTGATCTTTCTCACAACCTACCGGGGTTATTGCCCCAAGACCTGTAATCGCTACTCTTGAACCCATCGTTTTTACTTGTGCTCCTTAATATATGTTATCGCATCCCCGACAGTTTGAATTTTTTCAGCTTCTTCATCAGGAATACTAACATCAAACGCATCTTCAAGCTCCATTACCAGTTCAACAGTATCAAGCGAATCCGCACCCAAATCGTTTATAAAAGATGTTTCCGGTGTTACCTGGTCCTTATTCACACCCATCTGCTTTACAATTATTTCTTTTACTTTTTCTTCAACTGATTCTTCTGTAGACAAGACGTTTCCTCCTTAGGACAAAATTCCCAGATTTTTCAATATTTCACTAAAGAATTGTAATAATTAATATTTCTCATCTCATTGTAAGATCTGTTTTTAATAAGTAGTCACGCAAATAACTTACCCAAATTCTTTCTATAAAACGTGTCTGTTTCCCACAATCCATCACATCATATATACTTCTTTTTTACCACTTAATTATAGACGAACTCCATGTTAAACCCCCTCCAAAAGCAACCAGAATCGCCGTACTTCCCGGTTTTAACACCCCCCCCTTCTCTATCTCATCCATTGCTATAGGAATAGAAGCAGAAGATGTATTGCCATAACGGTCGATATTAATGTATGCTTTTTCCTTTGGAAGTTTAAGCTTTTCCATAGCGGCTTCAATTATTCTAATATTGCTTTGATGTGGAATAATCATATCAAAGTCTTCTACCCGCATGTTATTTTCAGTAGCAGCCCTGGTGATTACATCAACCATGTTAATAATGGCTTGCTTAAATACCTCTTTACCTCTCAGCTTAATATAATGTGAACGCGAATCTACTGTCTCATGGGACGCAGGTAACCTGGAACCACCTGCCGGAAGCATCAACAACTCTGCCTGACTGCCATCCGAACCCAAATATGTCGTAATTATCTCTCTTCTGCCATTACCTTGTTGGACGACTACCGCACCAGCTCCATCACCAAAAAGAATACATGTTGACCTGTCAGTATAGTCGGTAATCTTCGACATGCATTCAGTCCCAACAACCAATACTGTTTTCATGGCTCCGGATGCAACAAAACTTCTCGCTACAGATAATGCATACACAAATCCCGCACAAGCTGCCAATAAATCGAAAGCACCTGCATTCCGTGCACCTAACTTCTCCTGTATATAACAGGAAGTAGAAGGGAATAAACAGTCGGGTGTGATAGTGGATGCAATTATTAGATCTACTTCAGTGGGTAAGACATTTGCATCATCCAGCGCACGTAAAGACGCTTCAACCGCAAGATCCGAAGCAGCAACTCCATTTTCTACAATACGCCTTTCCTTTATCCCCGTACGCTTGGTGATCCATTCATCCGTTGTATCAAGCATCTTCGACAGATCGTCGTTGGTGAGTACTTTTTCGGGTAAAAAAGACCCTACCCCTGTAATTGATGCCTTGTATTCATTATCCATTAATTATCCTAATAAATTAGGAAATTGGGTTTATTTATATAGCAGTCACAAGAGACGAATTTGCAATCTCAAGTTCTGTATTAATATGTTTATTTACTTCGTACTTACCAAACTGTATAGCTTCTCTTATTGCATTCTGGATTGTTTTGGAATCCGACCTTCCATGAGAAATAATGCAGATACCATCGATCCCAAGTAATGGAACACCACCATATTCGGTATAATCCATTTTACTGTACAGATGTTCGCGAACAGGTTTGCACAGCCAGGCCCCCAGTCTTGTCCAGACACTCTTCTTTGCCTCCAATGCAAATGCAGCCAACATACTTATCGAGAGCCCTTCTGCAAATTTCAACAGAACATTACCAACAAAACCTTCACAAACAACTATATCAAACTTGCCATCAAAGACATCACGTCCTTCCGCGTTTCCAACAAAGTTCAGCGAAGTATTTGAAAGAAGTGAAAAAGTCTCTTTTACCAACTCGTTACCCTTCGCGTCCTCTTCTCCGATATTTAAAAGCCCTACTCTCGGTTTCTCAATATTCAACACATATTTACAAAAGACAGATGCCATAACTCCGTATTGCATCAAATGTGAAGGCTTGCATTGTATATTCGCACCGGCATCAATTACCATACACGCACCATGAAAAGTCGGTATCGACACAGCTATCCCCGGACGTTTAACATGCTCCAACGTACGAAGAAACAAGGATGCCGCAGCTACAGACGCACCTGTGTTACCTGCGCTCACTACCGCATCTGCCGCTTTTTCAGCTACCAACTTTACACTTTTGGTTATTGATGAATCTGCTTTTTTACGCACGGCTACAGTTGCAGACTCGTTCATGCCTACTACTTGTGACGCATGCACAACTGAAATATTATCAACAGTAGTAGCACCACATGCAACCAATTCACTTTTAATTCTATCCTGATCACCTACTAATATCATTTCGTGATCGGTATAGAAGCGTGCAGCAGCCACTGCCCCTTTTATGATCTCAACCGGAGCCGCATCACCACCCATTGCATCAACCGCAATACGCATATCTACGCTCTCTCTACAGCAATAACTTGTTGGCCACGATAATAACCACAATTATGACAAACCGTATGTGGTCTTTTTATTTGTTTACAATGAGGACAAATATACTTCTTTGACCTACTACCTGATGTACTCCTCGCAAACTCAGAGCGTGGAACGTTTGGCGGTTTCAACGCATCATGTGCACGTCTCTTACCTGACCTGGAACTGGATTGCCTTCTTTTTGGAACTGCCATATTATGTAACTCTCATCTTAAAATCTAAAATAAATAAGGGAAGAATGAGAAAGAAAGGGAAAAGTATAAGGTATTATCTTTACTACCAAGCCTCCCATTACTTTCTTGTTCTTCCCTTATTCCACCTATCCCCTTTAAATTTATAAACTTATAAAGGGTGTCAGCCGGATTAATAATTTTCTTATTTTATATTTGCACCTTACCTTTGTCAAGCAAAAACATCATTGGTAAATTCGACAGAAAATCATGAATCATAATCTATCTCTTTTTGTAGTATTTTTAACCCTAAGTCAATGGCTTCATAGATCTTATCAGGAAGTTGACCACCGGCCTGCGCCATATCAGGGCGACCTCCACCACCTCCTCCAACAATTTTTGCAATATCCCCTGCAATATTGCCGGCATGAAGCCCTTTTTTTACTAAATCACTACTTAATGAAACAATTAATGTCACCCTGCCATTCCCTACAGCTCCCAATATTATTGCAACAGACCCCAGGCTCTTTTTCAATGAATCAACAGTTTTCCTCAAATCGTCTGCATCTGCTCCTTTTACCACTTCTGCCACAACTTTAACCCCTGAAATATCTTTAGCTTTAGAAATAAAGTCAGAAGATTTTTTTTGCATACCATCTTTTTTTGCCTTCTGTACATCTTTTCTAAGTTCCTTTAATTGGCGTATTAAATCTTCAGCACGTTGAACCACCATGTTTTCCTGCGTATCAAGCAGCCCGCATAAACTATCCAACATTTGCTCCTTTCGCCTTGTCCATGCGATAGCTTCATGCCCAGTAGCAGCCTCAATCCTGCGTATACCTGCAGCTATTGACGTTTCGCTGATAATTTTAAATATCCCAATCTCTCCTGTATTCTTTACATGGATGCCCCCGCAAAGTTCCTGGCTGTAATCCCCAATACTTACAACCCTTACGTTCGTACCATATTTCTCACCAAACAGTGCCGTAGCGCCAGCTTTCCTTGCCTGGTCTAATGCCATTTGATCTGTAGTGACAGTAGCATTTTCCATAACCCTTTCATTCATCAGCTCTTCTATTCTTGCGATTTCATCTTTTTTTACACCCTCAAAATGGTGGAAGTCAAAACGAAGCCTCTCCGGTGATACGAAAGATCCTGATTGCTCTGCATGCTGCCCTAAAACACGTCTTAAAATTGAGTGAAGCATGTGTGTTGCTGAATGATTTCGCTTAATAGCGCCTCTTCGTTCAGTATCAACAACCGAAGAAACATTTTCATCTTGACGAATACAGCCTTCTACAACCTTTCCAATATGCACTATGATATCATTTGATTTCTTAGTATCTGTGATCTCAACATTTGCACTCTTTGTACGGATTACACCGGTGTCACCGATCTGACCTCCTGCTTCTGCGTAAAATGGAGTCTGGTCCAGCACAACATGCACATTCTGCCCTGCTTTTGCCGAATCAACCAGTTGCTCGTTAATTATCAGACCAATTACCCTTCCTTCAACCTCACTCTGTTCATAACCCAGAAAAATTGACTCTTTCGTTGTCTCCTTTAATGTACTTAACGGCCCCTCATCAAATATACTTCCCGTCATTTGCGACGACACCTTTGCTCGTTCGCGCTGCATCTGCATCTTTTTCTCGAAGCCGTCTTCATCAACGGAGAGGTTGTTTTCCTCTAAAATTGATTTTGTCATCTCAAACGGAAAACCAAATGTATCATACAATTGGAAAGCATCCTGACCCGACAAGTTCTTCTCTCCACTATCACGAAGATCTTCCATAAGCTCATCCAGCCTCTTATTCCCCATAAACAGGGTTTCATGGAACCGTTCCTCTTCGTTCTTTATAATCCTGGCAATGTTTTCCCTGCGTTGCTTTATTTCAGGATACTGCTCAAACATTACGTCGGCAATAGCTGGAACAAGTTTATAGAGAAAGCACTCCTCTTTTCCCAATTTCAACCCATCACGAACGGCCCTTCTCAAAAGCCTTCTTTGGACATAACCTCTTCCTTCATTACCGGGCAATACTCCATCAGAAATACAGAAAATAACTGCCCTTACGTGGTCGGCTATGCGATTCATCAGTTTACCTTTTTCTGCCTGGCTATCATATTTAACCTCAGTGATCTCAGAAATGTTTTGAATTATCGGTTTAAATATATCTATCTCAAAGTTTGTGCTGACACCCTGGATAACACTGGCCATTCTCTCCAGCCCCATACCAGTATCTACATTCTTATTTGGTAACGGGCTAAGCGCCCCCCCTTCTCTTCTATCAAATTGTGTAAAGACAAGATTCCACACCTCAACAAAACGTTCACAATCACAATCCGGAGCACACTCTTTTCTTCCGCACCCAACACCATCTCCCCGATCATAAAAGATTTCCGAGCAAGGACCGCAAGGACCGTTAGGTCCCTCTGAAGGAGCGCTTGCCGGCCAGAAATTTTCCTTCTCTCCAAACCGGTATATCCTCTCTTCAGGAATGCCAATCCTGTTTTGCCAGATCTCATATGACTCTTCGTCATCAAGAAAAACACTGACAGATAATCTCTCTTTCGGCAGCTTCATTTCATAAAGCATAAATTCCCACGCCATCTCAATTGCCTCTGTTTTAAAATAATCTCCAAAAGAAAAATTACCCAGCATTTCAAAGAAAGTGTGATGCATTGGGGTCCTGCCTACATTCTCTATATCACCGGTCCGGATGCACTTCTGGCATGTAGTAGCCTTCTTGGCATCCAGCGTTCCTTTACCAAGAAACATATCCTTAAACTGGTTCATCCCGGCACCTGTAAATAAAAGAGTCGGATCATCTTTCGGAACAAGCGAATCACTTGGAAAAACAGAATGCCCTTTTTTCTCAAAAAAACTTATATATTTTTTTCTAATTTCATCTGTTTTCATAATATAGTTTTGATATTCTACCTATGAGGATAATCAAATCAAGGTAAATATCTATCTCCAAGACAGGACAGTATTTATCAAATTGTCAGGTTATAGATACATGGCGCCTCACATCTCCATTCCTGCCATTTCTTAAGATGCGCCCCCTTTTTAACCGTTAAGGAATGAGACGGTAAAAACTTTCTTTAGAATACAAATATGCAACACTTTTTTATTGTTTTCGGAATTTTGCGTTGATAGATTTCTGCTTTTTTATAGTAAAATAAAGATAAATTTCTCAAATTTATCCAGTAAAGATTGTTTTGCTGTGGTACTGAACCCTCTCTTACCAAAAAGAATCTTTAGGATTGCGTCTTTGATCTAATTTTACAAAACATGGACGTACCTCTCCCACAGATAACGTTGTTTTCAGCTTCAAAATTGTTACGACTAAATGATTATTGGTACGGGTTTTTGACTTCGTTGCCATAATATATCAAATTGTAAATTATCCATCACTGCCCGCGTTACTTTAAGGATTAATTGCCTGCCAGTGCCTATTATCTTTGCAGCAAAATCCAATGCCTTTCTCCTCACCGTCGTCGCATAGCTGCCTATGGGCAATACCCCTTCCAATACGTCTTCTTTAAATGCTTCAAACAAAAAGAATGATATCAGCATACAATAATATACTACACTATTGGGTACAAATCTCTTAAATGGTAATTCTTCAAATCCAAAATCCTTTAACCCTCTATGCGGTAATTCA
Organism: Candidatus Scalindua japonica; assembly: GCF_002443295.1. NCBI lineage: Bacteria > Pseudomonadati > Planctomycetota > Candidatus Brocadiia > Candidatus Brocadiales > Candidatus Scalinduaceae > Candidatus Scalindua > Candidatus Scalindua japonica. The sequence continues at coordinate 61,258 of NZ_BAOS01000015.1, forward strand.
TCTGCTCCTCTCATATGATGGCTCTCTATAATTGTTTCTGTATGCAACAATCTTCTCTCTTCCTCCTGAGTACTACAGTTGGCTAACACCTTTGGATTAACTCCTATATTCGTGAGAATTACATTATCTGGCCGCGCAAAGTCCAATAACCTTTGTTCTCCATCATGACTCAATCTGGTGTATATTGCACGATAAAACCTCTCCCACGAATCACATCTATAACCAAACTCCAAATACTTCCACTCTTGATTCCTATTGCTGTAGACATCCCATTGGTCCTCTAACTGGACACCTACATACTCCTTTACTCCCTTATACATCTTGCCAGTACAGATAAATCCTACTCCAAGATTGTCACATGCTTGTAATATTTTCTCATCAAAAAAACCACTATCAAGCCTGACTATTATCGTGACTGTCTCACTATATTCCTCACGGATTACCCGCACAAGGTCTCTCATCATATTCACCACGGTATTACCATAGTTGCTGTGTTTCTTTCCACCTCGGAAGACCGCATCCACTATCTTACCATTCCAAATTGCTTGTAAAGGTTGGAAACCTTTTACTTTTTTATAGGTGGGCTGTACTCCATAGCGCTTCTGTGCTTCATCGTTGTCCATAACCATTGTATCTAATGTTAAGTCTATGGCCTCAGGGTTTTCTCGCCTTAACCTCCAAATAAACATCTTTCGTAATATCTTCCGAAATGGGCCTCCACATACCCATGAAAACGATTTATAAAACCGTTTTATCTGATGTGACGACACCATCTCTGTCTGAGAATTCTCTATTACTGATGCATAGCCCTCATCTGCTCTTAATTGATCAAATGAATTTAGGTGGCGACTCGTCCCATCATAAAACCAACAAAATATCTGTTTGAATATATTCCACACCGGAAGACCTTTGCCGCTTTTTCTGATATCTCCAAAAAACTCTTCTAATAACGGGTATATTTCTACACTACTTAAATATTTAACAAATAAAGACATGCCTCCTCTGCCGGTTAATGTGTCATTTGTTACTCCGATTTTGTTAATCTTGCACTTGCTTTTAAATACATTTTTCTTCATAATACTCTCCTCACTTAATGGGTGATGGATTTTGTTTTCTTGAAAATGTATTATAACAAATTACTATTGCCTTTTAAGTGGGTTTTAAGTCTTTTTAGCAAATACAAATCGCTCAGCTTAGGTATAAGTAACTAGATGTAGCAAGAAGTAAAAACTTTTTGCTACATCTTTTCTTACCGAATCAAGTTTCTGAATCAAACCATTTATCATGAAATTCATTTAACTCCATCTCTGGTGATAGGTTTAAATATATTTGAGTTGTGCTTAGATGATCGTGTCCGAGTATCTTCATCAAAGAGGGGAGGGGGTGTTAGAGAAAAAGAAAATTATCCATTGTGGTCTTGTATGACTAGTGTCCTAAAAAATTTAGAGGAGGAAGTCTTAAAAGTAGACAATGGGCAACAATGATGTTACACTTACTTAGTTATAAAATATTAAATTTATGAAATCATTTTCATTTTTAAGAAAAAAAATGGGTAATCATTCTTATACCGTAATTTTTGAACCTCTTGGAGAGGGTGGTTATGAAGTTATCATTCCTGCCATTCCAACAATTGTTACTTATGGCCGTACTCTAAAGGAAGCAAAAGAGATGGCTACAGATGCTATCAAGTGCCATCTTGAAGGACTAACAAAAGATGGTGAGCCAATTCCAAAAGATATAGATACAGAACCAGTAACTGAAAAGCTTGAAATAAGCCTTGCGGGAGTGTGAAAAAAGAATTACCTATCATAAAGCCTAAAAAAGTAATTAAGGCTATACTAAAAGCTAATTTTTACATTCACCACCAAACAGGTTCTCATGTCCAGCTTAGGCATATAATTAAAACCAACCTCCGAGTTACAATTCCAAGGCATGATAGATTTGATATGCCTCGTCATGTGCTAAAGAGTATTCTAAGACAAGCAGAGCTTTCTGTTGATGAGTTCTTGGAATTGCTGTAACATACACTATCAGTTGTTTAATTTCCTTTCTGCGATTTCCTGCATTTCGTCAATTCCGATAGTTCCGTACATATCCATTGTAGTTTTGTATGACTGGTGTCCTAAAAAGTTTTGAATCCACTCTGCGGTAAATCCTTTTGATTTTAAAAACCTTGCTATGGAGTGCCGGAAGATATGCGGGTTTATATTTTTGCGTTTTGGTTGCGGTGGTTTGATTCCTGCTTTTTCTCCAACATCAGCAACAATATAATTTAGCGCTCGATTGGAAAGCGGTTTGTTGTGGGTTGATAAAAATACCGCTCCGCTTTTACGATCTCCTATAAGATGTTTTATATCGCTCACGAATTCATCATCTACGATAGGCACTATTCGTATCTTTCCTCCTTTGCCTTGCCGTACTGTTACACGCTGTACTGTTACACGCTTGCGTTCGTAGTCGATGTCCCGAACATCCAACTCAACTAATTCACTACGGCGAAGCCCCAGCCAGTAAAGCGTTTTTATAATACACCTGTCCCTGAAGTTTGGAGCTGCCACAATTAGTTTTTTTATTTCGGCGGGTTTTAAATGATATGCCGATGCTTTCATTTGTTCTTTCATAGCAACTTCACATTTAGTTTTTTTTGTGAAATATATTTCACTTTTTATATCATAGGGTATTAAAAAAGCCCTGTCAAGCAGGGCGTTACTTCACACTTCTACATAAATGTGAAGTAGGTTTTTCATCATATTTTGTACAAAACTGATGTAATGATGTAATCACATTTTCCCAAAGTTTACAAAAAACCTAAAGAAATTAATTCCTGAGTAATATTCTATAATGTGTTATCTTCGGCATTATCACTATTGGCAGAGACTACATATAGTATCATCATTTTTTATACACACTACGTGTACGACTTAATAGTGGTTGAAATTTCACTTCCACCATTGACACGTTACGCAGATTTGTTAACATATCGGTACTTTAATTTTCAAGACCTCAACTTTACTTGAACGGTGTCGGTTGTCGGGAAAGGGGTCACGGGAAAGGGGTCACATCTTTGAACTTTGATATTGACAAAAGCTTGGGGTCACCCATTAGTAGGCTCCTGTCACATCTTCGCTGTCAGAAGGAACCATCCTTCTTCGCATCAACACGCTTACTGATATCGCAATGTTTTGGTGCTCAATCACTTTCACATGCCAATGCGCAGCTAATTGGTGAACCACAATTACTAACTTCAATACGTTTCAATTCAACAGAACAATCCAGCATAGCTGGTGTAAACCAGAGATCACGGAGAAAAACAAAAACATGAAAGAGTTTAACCCGAACCGCGCAACCTGTAATTCGTAACTCGAACCTCAATTTTTCTTGACTTTAATGATGTGTAGTTTAGTATCACAATTATTCAATTCGTAACTTGTTATAAAGTTGTTTTATTTGGAGTGCAGTGACCGTGTCACTGCTTTAATACGCATCATCACGGTTGATGCACTCCGTATTAAAAATAATGAAAGATTTAAACATCTGACTGAATTATTTGAACGGAGTAATTTAAAAAATGGAAACTCAGATAAGCGAACAAATAGAAACGCTGGTAAATAAATTAAAAGAAAAGTTTAACGTCCGGCAGGTTTTCATCTTTGGTTCTCAAGCTTACGGTAAACCTGACGGGGAAAGTGATATAGATTTGTGTGTAATAACAGACCTGAAGAATAAAAGGAAAATTGATATTATCAGAGATATAAGACGTGAATTAATCGATTTGATCTCTAGTCCCATAGATATACTGGTTTACACAGAGAAAGAATTTAATGAAAGAGCCGATCTCAGGAGTACATTAGAGTATAAAATCCTGTTGGACGGAACAAAAGTATATGGATAATAAGGATGTTGCGAAAGAGTGGTTTACAATTGCTGAAGCTGATTTGTCTTCGGCAGAGTTTCTACAGAACATGCAATCAATGCCTACCGAAATAATCTGCTACCATTGTCAACAATCGGCAGAAAAATACTTGAAAGGATTTCTGGCTTTAAACAGTGAAGAAATCAAGAGAACTCATGATTTGGTAACCTTGAGCAAGGAATGTAGGAAATACGATGAAGATTTTGAAACGATAGAAGAGGACTGTTTAATGTTAACCGATTATGGAGTTAATATCAGATATCCTTTTCCGATGGATATCAATGAGTCTGATATGAAAGTCGCTATAAAGAGTGCCCATAATATAATATTAAAAATTACGTCTTAGCAAAAGCAAACATAAAAAAATAACTACCTCAATTTTACTGTCATTTTTAATTCAATTCTTAAAATACGAAAAACTATACTACATAAAGTGATGCGGAGAAGGTTGTCTTAAAAAATGTTTATGCTTACATGGATGTTGAGCTTTACATGTGAAATCCGCCGAAGCATATTCCAGGAATTAATGAAATTTGTAAAGTTGTATGCGAAGCGTATGATGTTTCAAAGGAGGAGATGTGCGTAAAGGGACGTAAAGGAAATGAAGGCCGGGATATGGCGATATATTTGTCGAGAAAGTATGCTATAAACACGTGTGATGAAATAGGTGAGCACTTTGGAGGTATCAGGCCTTCGGCAGTGAGTTTGGGAAGTAGACGGGTTAAGGATCGGTTAAAAACAGACAAAGCCTTTAAGAAACTGGTCAGGCAATTAGAATCTGATGTGAGAGATTTTAACAATTAAAACGAATATCACACATCAAAGATGTGACCCCTTTTTGGGTGGGGGGAGGCTATTGGCAACTGCATTTACCTATATTCATAACCAGTGGCCAAAACTTATAGTCTTCGTTGAAGATGGCCGCTTGGCGCTGGACAATAATAAAGCAGAGCGTCATATTCTTCCGGTTGCAACCGGAAGAAAAGTATGGCTATTTGCACAGAGTGAGGCAGGTGCTAAGGCAACAGCGCTCTGGTATTCATTGGTTGAAACAGCAAAGGCTAACGAACTGGAACCATACTGGTATTTCAGGAAGGACTTTGAAGAAATGCCTGTTTATTTGCGAGACGGAAAGCCCGTGGACGACTTGCTACCCTGGAATATCGATCCTGGTGAACTCAAACATTTCGCTGGGCATGTTTAAGTTGATGAGTACAATCATTCACTAACGGGGTTAACTTGGCCCTTACCTTTATGTGGCTACGGTTTTTCATGGAGCAATAGATATGAAAAAAAACTGGCTGAGGAAATGGTGATCATACAGCGCGAAATTGACGAGATCAAACAGAGCGCAAACAAATTATCAATGCATACTTGAACCAATATAGCATTGTATGTTAGAATGGCCCTCTATGAAAATTAAGCGATGTTGTTTCGGATGGAAATTTATTGAGAAAGGAAATAAATGTGCGTAGCGATACTATTACGTGTGGGATAGAGAGGTCACCCGCAAGGGCACTGCTTTACGCGACCGGATTAACCAAGGAAAGCATGAGTAAGCCGTTTATCGGCATTGCCAGCAGCTTTACAGACTTGATCCCTGGACACACCCACATGAGAAAGCTGGAAAGAGATATAGAGAAAGGGATTCACGCGGCAGGCGGTGTCAGCTTCATATTTGGTGTACCCGGCATCTGTGACGGAATTGCCATGGGACACAAAGGGATGAGCTACTCCCTTTCTTCGAGAGAATTAATCGCTGATTTAATAGAAACCGTTACAAACGCACACTGTCTGGACGGACTGATATTGTTAACTAATTGCGACAAAATTACTCCCGGAATGCTTATGGGTGCGGCAAGGATAGACGTCCCTGCTATTGCCGTAACAGGCGGACCCATGATTTCAGGCCGTCGTAACATGAAGAAACTTTCTCTTGTTCGCGATACTTTTGAGGCCGTCGGTAGGACTCAAAAAGGAGAAATCAGCGAGGATGAGCTTGAATCGCTGGAAAAAGAGGCATGTCCCGGACCCGGATCATGTCAGGGTTTGTATACGGCAAACACAATGGCCTGCGTAACGGAGGCTCTGGGAATGTCCTTACCCGGATGTGCTGCATCCCTGGCAATCTCAGCCGAGAAAGAGAGAATAGCCTATGAAAGTGGAGAAAGAGTAGTTGAGTTAGTAAGAAAAGGAGTAACCACGAGAAAAATTATGACACGTGAGGCATTTGACAACGCGATATTAATCGATATGACGCTTGGAGGCTCAACAAATACCTGTCTCCATATTCCGGCAATAGCCCATGAAGTTGGCATCGACATAGAACTGGACCGATTTGATGAAATCAGCAGAAAAGTACCACAGATAACAAATCTACGACCAGGTGGTGAGCACTTTATGGAAGACCTTTTCTATGCGGGTGGTATTCCGGCAGCGATTAAGAGACTTGATGACAGCATAAACGATTGTGCAACCGTCAGCGGATACAGTACAAAAGAGATAGCAAAGCAGGCAATCGTCTACGATGATGATATTATACGGACAAAAGAGAACGCCTATAACAAGGAAGGTGGTATTGCGGTACTTCATGGAAATATAGCACTGGATGGTGCCGTAATCAAGCAGAGCGCATTATCTGGCGATATGATGTTTTTCAAGGGTCCTGCAAAGGTCTTCGGAAGCGAAGAAGATGCTATGAAGGCGATCATGGATAAGAAAATTCCTAAGGGATCGGTGATGATTATCAGATATGAAGGCCCTCGTGGTGGTCCCGGGATGAGAGAAATGTTGTCACCTACTGCCGCACTTGTTGGAATGGGTCTGGATAATTCTGTTGCCTTGATAACAGACGGTCGTTTTTCTGGCGGCACAAGAGGCCCCTGCATCGGACACGTATCTCCCGAAGCGATGGTAGGTGGGGCGTTAGCCCTGGTAGAAGATGATGATGAGATAGTCATTGACATTCCAAATCGCAAATTATATGCTGTTGTATCAGATTCAGAACTTGATAGCCGCAGGGAGAAATGGACTGCGCCTCCATTGGCAGTCACCAGTGGATGCCTTGTTAGATACGCGAAAAACGTAACATCAGCTGATAAAGGAGCAGTGCTAAAGGAATAGCAGACAGGAAGTTCTCCTGGCTTATTAAACACTTTACATATATATTACCCGGTAGTGTAATGGCAACACTAGAGATTTTGATTCTCTCATTGGAGGTTCGAGTCCTCCCCGGGTAACCATGTTGGACACGAGACCCCTTCGGCAATTATATCAAAGGGTTTTCTATATACTGCATAAAGACTTACGTCATTCAAGACATAGTTCGAGGCTACAAATTTCAGTATCGTAGCCTTTTCCTCGTAATTTGCCCTAACATATTGAAAATACAGCTTGTTAAAAAGTTCGAGGGTTTTGTTACCGGATTCGTAAAAGTTAGGATTTATGGACTGAACGTTATCAATTTGTGATTTGATTTCAATAAGTTGGCTTTTATATTCTTCCTCTTTAGCTTTAAATACTCCCTCGTCAAGCTCTCCGTCAAACTTGGCATCGTATAACCTGCTCAAACGCTTATTTGTCTTGTCATGCTGACTCAGGAGCGAATTATAACGGTTTTCTTGTAACTTTAGATTGTTCTTACTACGCTCCCTTAATCCCTCTTTGAGCCATTCCACAATATCATTGTTTAAGGTAATTCTTTGTATCGGCTCTACAAACATTTCAGCTAACTTTTCCTCTCGAATGTAAGCAACATCTTTGTGCCTGCCTTTCGAGAAAGTGCAGTGATAATATTTATACTTATTTTTCTTCACTTCTCCGATGACCTTGCAGTCACAAATCCCACATTTCATTAAGTTATTAAAATAAAATGGGAGTTTATGAGCCGAAGGGTGAAATGAACTCGACAGAACGCTTTGCACCTTATCAAAAAGCTGCTTGGTGACTATAGGGGTATGACTCCCCTGATACATTTTTCCATCCCACCTAAACGCTCCGTAATAAATTGGATTTTTAAGAGTTTGATGAATCGAACTCTTGCCCACACGGTTACCATGTTTGTTTCTAAGACCGTCATCATAAAGTTGATGCTCTAGCATCCGGAGCGAGTAAGAACCAGAAGCCATCAAAGAAAATGCCGTTTTAATATACGACGCCTTATCTTCATCAATCTCAATAAGACGGGTAGCTCTATTATTTTTGTATCCGATTGGAGCGACGGATGGAAATAAACCCTGTCCCGCCTTTTCCAGCATCCCCATTTTAGTTTTCTTAGAAATGTCATTCGACATCTTCTTTGCAACTGCAACTTCAATATCAAACATAAATTCATCATCTGAACCCGAATCTTTATTGAATCGCTTGTTACTTCGGGAAAAATGAATTGTCTTGTCGTAAGATTTGATTAAATCGTAAACCTTAAGTTTATCAATGTCATTCCTTGTCATCCTGTCAGTAACATCAAAAATAATATGACGAATCTCCGGGTGTTTTTTTGCAAAGTCAATCAATTGGTTAAACGCCATTCTTTCTTCACGCCAAGCAGATTCTGATACTTTCCACATTTTTGAAATCCTTAGATTCTTGCGCTGTGCGTATTCGTACCCAAGTTTTTGTTGTGCGTCTAAAGAATAGCCGTCTTGTTGCTCTAAACTAGATACACGAACGTATAATAGTGATGATTCCATTTTCTATTATCTCAATCCTTTTTGTTCTGCAATACTCAATATGTTGTATAATCCTATATTGCAAGATTAATTAGTCAATTCAATTCTTCAAAACCAATTTTACCATTCTTTTGCTCTAATTCAGATATAAACGAAAACAATCCAATCATGTTGTCTGCGATCTCTCTGGCATCCTCAAGAGTTAATGGCGATTGATAATACCGTTCCCAGAGATGAACCGTTTTTTCTAAAAATTCTTTTGAATAATCCATAAACTAAATAACCACAGTTAAGTATTAAAAATCACATCTTACATGTGTAACCATGCAACCACCTTCTCAACAATATCATTTGTTAATTGTGAATCAACAATTTCAATCTTCATAATTTAGATTAATTAAACATAGGTGCGCAGGGTTATTGCCTATTTGTTTCTTGGGCTTTTATAGCCACACTTCATTGCAATAACACCTATACTCACAGTGTGCATGGTACCGGTTCCCCCCTTATAGGGGGCGGAACCGAGAACCACCACTGTGGACTTATGTGGTTCCCAGAAACCAGAACCACTTAACGGCTTAATGTAATTAATGTTACGGTAAACAATTCCGGTAGTTCCAACTGGTTCCTGAAAAACGAGAACCGATAGTGGTTCCAACCACCACGGAACCACTTAATTTGTGGTTATTGGTGCTTCATTAATCACTAACCTCTTATTTGGCATCTCTTTTATTTCTTCACGTTCCAAAAGAATCTTAACCAACTTGAGGCATTTAGCTTTGTTCATTCCCGCTTCTTCTACAATCTTATTCCTTGATATTGGGCTTTTAGAATCAGTTATTATTTTTTTAATTTTACTTAAATCTTCTTGTTCCTTTTTAAGTTCGGTTTGATTTCGAGATGTCATTTCTAAAGTAGCAGTTTTAAGGTTCCCCTTTTCATCGTCTTTAGTCATTAGTTTTATAAAAAATGGTGGAATAGATAAACAAGCACGATTGTAAATTTCAACTCTAATCATTCCTTCCTTGTCCTTGTCAAGGAAGATAGCATTATCACGCCAACCTACCAATGCGTTACTGCCACGGACTTTAGAAGCCCTGTCTGTTCCATTGTCATTACCCCTCTTTTTGTCATGGCATACGAGCAAGATTGAACATGAATATTTTCTATTTATTTCTCTGAGGAAATGAAGCAGTTTTAACATATCTGTGGCATTGTCTTCGTCTAAAGAGTGGACATTTCGCAATGGGTCTAGGATGATAATATCAGGTTTATACTTAGATACCGTGATTTCAAATCTATCTTTAGTATCTCTATCGTCTATAAAAATTGACGGTATGTTGAGTAGATTCAAATCAAGGTCACGTATCTTGAGGTTTTTATGACAGGCAAATGCTGCAATTCGTGGCCGTGTGATCGTAGCTGGGTCATCCTCTGCATTAAAAACTAGAACTTTTCCCTTTTCGCATTGATGGCGGTCAAAGAGCTTAGTACCTGAGGCTATGCTAACAGCTATTTCCAAAGCTAACCATGTTTTGCATACTCCCGGTTGTCCAGCCATAACACCAACACTCTTTATTGGCCAGATTCTATCTATTTGAAATTCTACTGGCTTATGCTCTATATCAGCAATGTGAATTATAGGGATACCCGTAGCCACCTTATTACTCCCGGATGACCCTTGGATACCATTCTTAGTTTGTTGTTGGCACTGCTCCATGGCTTTTTGAATAGTATTATCTCGGTAATCATCACGTTCCCACTTCTCAAGGCATAGTTTGCTTTGTCGGAAGAGTTGATCGATAGCTACGGGATTGCCGTTTGTCCAATATGCCAGTTGGTTACATAAGGCTAAATCAGCCTCTGATTGAGAAGGATAGCCCACCTCGTCCCACTGGCCGTCAAAGAGCTTTGTAAACTTCTTACCATTTGTAGCCGCTTTTGCTTTACTTATTATTCCTTCAATCTCTTTGTTACTTAATTCATATCCTTCTGACGTAGAGATATCCTCCTTGTTTGTTTTAGACGTGCTGGTTAAAAATAAGGTCAGTTCATTGACTACATCTTGGCGTGCTTCGATATGAGAATATTTTGTGTCAATAATGTCACCTGTGAAAGTAAAATAGCGAGCATGATCGTATATTTCATAATCACCTTTCTTTATACCTGTCTCAGAAGGAATCTTACCTCTTACAATTGTGTGCGTGCCTGTCCTTGAAGGAGAGTATTCTGTGTAAGACTCAAATTTCTCAATCCATTCTTTAGCCCAAGGCTTTATAGTTTTGGTTTCAGGATTAATACAGTCGTCAAAATCAATTCCGGTGTACTGATCGTTTTTAGTGAATACAAAGCCTATGCCGTAAAAATTCTTCTTCTGAAACGCCTCTAATGCATGTTCAAAAGTACACCATGTTTCTGGATTGGTTGAACTGGCCTTTTTCCCATTCGCTTGGTATAGTGGCTTAGTTGGCTTCTCTCTCCCCGGTTTCTTTTCAAGACGATACACAACCCATTGGTTGAGAGTCTTTAATTCTTCCGGGATGTTCTCTGGAAATAAAGTGGATTTGTTCAGTTCTAATTGATTCATAGTTCTATATCTTTTTATGTTTTGCGTCGTTTCTAGAGACAAAAACCACGGTAAATTCCGTCATTTTTTATTAAGATTCTTTACGTTTCCTTTGCCTTTATGTCTTGGTGATTTACCAAACCGGTATGGGTATAAAGAGCATAGTTTACCAGTGCAGTGTTCAACTTCATTTGCAGACCCACAGACGCACTCAAGGCAATGATACCTGATTGCTTTGAGCGACGTCAGAGGTACTGCTTTGGTTTTTCCGTCTTTTGATCTTATTGTGTGTTTAATCATTTTGCTGATACCTCGAATAAAGTCTGTTTAATTTTATTTAAGTCACTTTGTCGATAGACACGCTGACCGTTCTGCAAAGTCAAGAAATCTTCCCTTCTTAGTTTTCTACTTTCAAAGAGATAAACTAACTTATGTTTTGGGATATTCAGTATCCTTAATACCTCTCCCGTATTTAACAAATCATCACTATTCATAAATTCTCCTTGTCGTAATTGTGAGAAAGTTTAAATGTTAAGGACAAATCATTGCATATAATTAGGGATAAGTCACGAAAGACCGATTTCGGTCAACTTCGGTTTTTTCCGGTTTCTTTAAGTGGTGTTGATATGGTGTCTTAGTAGGGGGAAAAGCTGCTTCGGTCAACTTCGGTGTAAATAGGATTAGTTTGTTAGAGAGGTATTTGTTGATATGTGATTGATGATTATGTTACTAATTTGTAGGATACGTTCTTCTTGTTTTCCTGTTTAGACTCTATTACATAACCTTTAACAGGAATACTGTTCTTTTTCAAACCCGTTTTAAGTTTGCTTCTTATATGACTCATTGCAGTAGATAAGTTGCTCTTATAACTCACTTTTTTATTTTTCCAGCACTTCTCAAGGGTTTTATTTTTGACATGCTTGTCTAGTTTTTTATACAAGCATTTAAATAATGCAAATTCAAGATTGGGCAATTTTACAATATGCTGCCCGTTGCAATAAATATCTCTTTCATTCTTGATAGCCCATTCATAAGCAACTGTTTTACCCATATGCGAATCTTCTTTTTGTTGTAGTTTATGGGTTATTGTTTCTCCAACCTGGCTGCCCTCTGACCCTGCTACTTCCTTATCAGGTTTTAATGCATTAACAACGAGAAATGCTGTTCTAAGTTCTTCATTCAGAAATGCTTTTTTTTCATCTTTTCTTAATGAGGCAACTATAAGCGGAGGTTTCTTACCTAGCAGGATAGGTTTCATTTTCTTAAAGAAACTGACGTTCTTTTTTGAAATATCATATAAGGCAAGAACATTATTATTAATATCATTAGAGAAAATCTCATTTCGCAACTCTGCATCATTCATATCCAAACAATTAATGAAGATTATCCGTTCAAATTTTTCTTTTCTAACATATGATATGCTTTCCATTGTAAAGAAAAGAAAGTCCCAAATCCAAAGTTTGTCGTTATCTGTAAGCAGTAAAAAGCGGTCATCATTTGGAAAAGATTTGATAAATTTGCAATATTCAGGGTCTTCCAAAAAATCAAGCTCTGCCATACTTGTAGACATACCCATGTTTGGCTCGATTACAAGTTCTTCTAAAGTCCCTATTCTACATGTTAATGGCTCCGATTGTGGAAGTATTTCAGGCAACATAAATAGACCAAGCTGCTTAAATATATCAGGAGGTAGGGTTGCCGTTGTAGGTGTGCACGAGTAGAGTTCACCGGAGGTGGTAAATTCACAACGAACGTTATCCTTGATGTTAACTATAAACGTTTTGCTGCGTTTCTCTCTGGTAATGTTATCCCCTCTCAACAATCCTCAGAGTGTTATAAGCCAAGGAAGCCAGTGAGGTGCTGGTAATTCAGGGTGCACTCCCTACCTTGCCTAATTTATTTGAAAAAATATTAGAAACGAGTTTGGCTGTCCCAAAAACATCTGTTTCTGGTACACTCAAAACAGTAAATATGGGATGTTGAGAACACAATACTTACAACACCTGAAATCACAGGGTTTTCGGTACACCCCTAATTTTTGTTTAGCGGGAACAAGGCGGATTAACATATACAATAAATACGACCCAAGCAATAAGAGAGAAGAGAAAAACTCGCCAAAACCATAAAGCTCCCTTACCCAACAAACTTTCCAAGTTGACCAATCCACCAAGCATTTTCCCTGAATTTCCCTTATCAGGATATCTATCTTCACTCCCTTCGAAGAATACATGTCTGTCTTTCTCATTCTCTGTTCTGATTTCTTTTCCTATTATTTTTGTTTTTATCTTCTCAACTTTTACCTCGGTAATATGATAAGAGAGAGCAGATTCTATATTGAAGTAATCCATAGGCACTTTTGACTCCGCAAGTTCTGATTCAAGGTTTCGGAGATATCGCTTCATCAACTCAAGATATTGAATTTGCTTATTGTGAAGCCCATTCCAGAGTGTAGACAATAAAATACCTATAATTGTCACAATTATTGGCAAAGGAAAGTCTTTCCACGAATCAGGAAGCGGACTAAGGAGCCTCATAAGCGCTATGAAAAGGCCGGTCTGCAAGGCTACCATAATAATCTGTACTCGCTTGAGATAGTTATCGTTAGCTATCTTGAAAATATCTAGTGTACGATTATATGAGTATTGAAGATTTTCTCTCTTTTCTTTGTCCTCATTCACAAGCGACCCTCCATATTTTGAGATACGTTAAAATTAAAGACACATTTCCAACGTTCTTTGCACAGCACCTTTAGACAGATTCAATTCCTTTGCTATCAGTCTAATTGACTTATTCTTCTTTCTATACTCAATTACTTTCTCAGTATCAACTATATTCTTTGGTCGACCCAACTTCTTCCCGTTAGCCTTAGCCTTACGCAGACCACCTTTGACACGTTCTGCGATTATATCTCTTTCGAGTTTCGACATTGCGCTTATAATGGTAAATATGGCTTCGCCAAGGGGACTGGAAGTGTCGATATTCTCCTGATACGATATAAAGTCTATGCCGAGATTCCTGAACTCATGCAAAGCTCCTACAAGATGTTTGGTGCTGCGGGCAAAGCGGTCGAAACGCCAGACCAAGACTGTATCAAACTTGCGCTTCTTTGCATCATTCATTAGTTCACTGAGTGCAGGTCTTGTTTCCTTCGTACCGGATACACCGTTGTCCTTGTACACCTTGAATATGCCAAGGCCACGTTCCTTTGAATACCGTTCAAGGTCATTCAGCTGCATATCAACGGATTGATCTTTTGTGCTGACACGTGCATATATTCCTACTTTTTTAATTTCAAATCTCCTTTGCAGTGATATGTATAGCATTGCGCTATACAGTATAGGCAAAAAAATACTATGTCTTAATACTTACCTCTTTCGCATATGCCAATAAGCGAACAAAACCAGTCCAGCCGTCACACCCTTTTGACCTTGCAAGGGCTAATAGCTTCTTCTTCTCGTTATCGCTTACTCTTGCGATGATCTGGTCATCTTTGACTTTTCCGTCATCTTTCTTTTTCATAGGAGCAGTATAGCATATTGTTATACATTGTCAATATAATTAACCAATCCGTGCTGATCAAATATTTAGTTCTTTCTCTATTGAATCTAAGATATGCAAGAAAAAGACGTGGAAAGAGAAACTAAAAGAGGCGAAAGAACAACAAGCAGAAAGACCTAAGTATGGTTGTAAGGATTCTGACAAACAAGTGTTTATTGATGCCAAGAAGGAAGTATCAAATCAAAGGAGTCCCCTTGCGTTTTTGATATCGAACCCCGCCACACCCCTCTCAGGCAAAAGCTACGGAGAATCTGTGTCAACATCTTTTAGTCCTTGTCTTAAAGAGAACCCAATTTTTTGGGTTCCCTCTATTTATGGTTTTTCCTAGAGAAAGCCGCTTCAAAAAATATTTTCCCTGAAAATCCGGGGCTTCAAAAAAATAATTTCTAAAATTTGAAATATACATGCCGTGGTATCTTCATCTTCAAACAAGTGATCACATTTAGGATATTTTACTGAAAGCAGATGTTTGCTTTATCCATAAAATTGTTATTGTGGTCATAAATCTTCTGCATTGAGTTAATAAAGAAACAACGTTTATATGTTAAGGTTACGAAGATTTTCCAAGAGGATATTTATCTTGAAATATTTTTAATTTTTTTTGATATTCAGTTATCTTGTATTTCATTTTTTCCATATTTTCTCCTACGTTATGCTTAAATATTTCATCCCAGTAGATTGAATAAATATTTAAGAATGCAGTCAATAAACATGCTAACCATTTTTTATAATCATCTGTATTTACTTCATAGTCAAAGAATTTTGCTTCTAAACTTTCTTTATTTTCACTATACCTGTGCAATATTCCTATGGCATCCGAATGAGCATAAATACTGCAATACTCATGAATCTCTGGAAGACCTTTCGCCTGTGGAAAATTGTTTATATCCTCCTTAATCGTTCTTTTTATGTTTAAAAATATTTTCTTCCATTCAGGATTATCTTCTTCTTTAATTTTGCTTAAGTAGACATCTACCTTGTCTGGGTATTTCAATAAATAATATGCAGTAAAAGTACAATCAAGTGCTGACCTTAAGCTAGTAAAGGATTTTGATATATGTATTCTTAAAAAAGAAACCATTCCTGTATAGAATTCACTATGTGTAATTAAGTACAGGAAAGAAGGAATTTTGTGGCTTTTCTCATTAATTGGATTTAAATGGCTTCCAATCTTGAATAATTCATCTAGGTTATGAATAAGGAAGAAATCATCACCTAAATTTTCAATACTCGTTAATAAATTTTCTTCTTCAATTGCAATAAAATGATTAATGTTTCTAACGGTATCCATGCGTATCGCTCCTTACAGTTTTATATGATCAAGATAATGATTATTCTCATTCCTTCCATAATCCCATCATTCTCTCCCTTGCATCTTGATGCGCTCTTAAAAACATATCCTCATACTTAACATTAGGCGGTATTGTCATACAATTAACCATAGAACAAAAACGAGGAAGTTTGCATAATTTGGTTATATAACAATCATTCACTTCATTTCCATTTTTATTTCCTCTAACCCCAACTTTTCAAGAATTCCTTTAAGATCAAACTTGACGTTTCTTTTAGCGTTAAGATTACAGGGAACAACTCTCACTAAATTTTCAGAAACGAGCGAGTAGAAATCAAGACCGAAATTGAATAACTTTTCCATTACATCAAATGACGGAAGACTATCAGTCTCAAATCTGTATTCACTATGAGCCACCTTTTTATCTCTGAATGTTTTAAATGCCTCTAATTCCTTATTGTATTTTTTAACAAACCCTGTAACGGTTGATGACAAAGCGGAGATCGTATCATTGTTATTTGATGAGCCATCGTATTTCTGAATGAATTCGTCAAGTTTTTTATGATTTAATTTTGAGGATGCAGTATTAATTATATGTCTTAAAACACCACTGATAGAATTCAGTTCATTCCTTGTCTCATTCTCGAAAATCTTACATATTCCTAGAGCTATAGATATTATGGACAATTGCTGAACATATCCAAAAAAACATTTACCAATGTTCTTTTGATGCATTCTGCCAGCATTAACCGCAATCAAGCAATAAACATCCAAATCTTGTCTTAGCTGGTAGAGAGTTTTAACAAGTCCAATGTTTTTGTGATCTATTTTGGAACTGATTAAATTATCCATATAACATTACTTTTAAATTATTGTATTGATTGAGACAATTATAAACTTAGTTAATCTTTTGTGGATGCGTTCGGTAGCAAGTTTAGGCAGAAGCTAAAAAAATGCTTGAATCGCTAATGTATTGGTGGTCGATCTTCATGCGATTGTTGGA